>NZ_JAPKFM010000013.1:0-143709 GCF_026262595.1 Gordonia aquimaris
CGTAGGATCTGCTGATCATGGACGCGGCGACCATCGTGCGGGACGAGTCCCGCTGCGGCACCGACACCCTGGCCGGCCTGCATCTCGATTGGGCCGCCGTGTGCAATGTGGGACGGGTCCGGGAGGCCAATGAGGACGCCGCCCTCATCGCGCCGGGGAAGTATCTGCTCGCCGACGGGATGGGTGGACACGACAGCGGTGAGGTCGCCAGTGAGACGGCATTGCTGACGCTGGCCGACGTTGACAGCCTGCACGATCAGACGCAGACCCAACTCGAGCTGATCGAATCCCTCACCCGGGCGCAGGATCGCATCGGTGAGATCGCGACCGAGACCGAGCGCCGCGCCGGAACGACGGCCACCGGTGCGGTGCTGGTGACACACGACCACGCACCGCACTGGTTGGTGCTCAACATCGGAGATTCGCGGACCTACCGGATGCAGGCCGGGGTGCTGACCCAGTTGACCGTCGACCATTCGCAGGTCCAGGAGTTCGTCGACGCCGGTTACCTGACCCCCGAACAGGCCCGGGTCGATCCGCGGCGCAATGTGATCACGCGCGCGCTGGGCGCGGGAATGGTGAAGCCCGAGGCCGACTTCTTCTCGATGCCGGCGTTGCCCGGCGACACGCTCCTGGTGTGTTCGGACGGTCTCACCGGTGAGCTGCCCGACGAGGAGATCGCCGAGATCCTCGCCGACGCCGACGGTGCCAAGAAGGCTGCCGCGGCACTGGTGGACGCCGCCTTGGCGCTCGGCGCCCACGACAACGTGACGGTGGTGGTCGTCGCCGTACGGGCGGCGTCCGCCGACGGCGACGATGTCGATGCCCACGAAAATTGACGGGAACCTCACGGCGGGCTGCTGCGTCTAACTCACGACAGCGGGCCAGACACCTCGTCTGCCCCACGAGGAGTGAGGACAATCATGACCGGCATCGCCCATCAGATCGCGCCACGTCACGCAGCTGTTCGCCCCGCTACTCATCGCACAGTGCGTGGCGCCGATCGGGTCGGCGGTGCGCGCGAGGCCCGTCGCGAAGCCGAGGCTCTGCGCAGGCGGCAGGAGGCGCTCGCGCGGCTCGCGCAGCGTCGGATGCCGCTGCCGGGATCGGCTGAGCACACCGACGGCCTGCGTCACGAGTCACGAGAGGCTACCGCCATGACGCTGGTCACCGACGATGCGGTGGCCGGTGTGGGATCGTCGCGCTGTATGTGCGGTGCCCCAGCCGCCGGTCTCGAGAGTCCCACGCTGACCGTCCGGGAGATCGAGGTGCTTCGGACCTGGTTGATGCTGGAGACGAAACCCGCTGTGGCGCAATCGTTGTACATTTCACTCGGCA
This sequence comes from Gordonia aquimaris, assembly GCF_026262595.1. NCBI lineage: Bacteria > Bacillati > Actinomycetota > Actinomycetes > Mycobacteriales > Gordoniaceae > Gordonia > Gordonia aquimaris. The sequence goes on from NZ_JAPKFM010000013.1 coordinate 1,339, forward strand.
CGGTGAACACCCATCTCACGCGCATTCGGGCCAAGTACGCCGATGTCGGTCGGCCGGCGCCGACAAAGGCGGCCCTGGTGGCGCGGGCGGTCCAGGATGGCTTGATCACCCTCGACGAACTCTGACGCGGCCCCACCGCACCGAACAGATCGCGACGGTGCGCGCGATACTGTTTTCCCGTGGCAACCATCGAGGAGATCCTCCAGGTCGAGGCGATCGAGACCGACATCTACCGCGGGCCGGCGTTCCGTAGCCATCTGCAACGCACCTTCGGCGGCCAGGTCGCAGGCCAGGCTCTCATGTCGGCGACGCGCACCGTCGACGCCGACTTCGCGGTGCACTCGCTGCACGGCTACTTCCTCCGTCCGGGGAACCCCGACCTGCCGGCGGTGTTTCTCGTCGACCGCATTCGCGACGGCCGGTCGTTCACGACGCGCCGGGTGACCGGCATCCAGCAGGGCGAGGCCATCTTCACCATGTCGGCGTCGTTTCATGTGCGGACCGACCACGGCATCGAGCATCAGGACCGGATGCCCCCGGTTCCGTCGCCCGACGATCTACCCGACCAGATGAACGAGCTGTCCGACGAAGCGAAGGCAGTCTTCAAGGAGTGGCAGGAGTTCGATCTGCGCCTGGTGCCGCGCGAGCAGATGCCGACCTCGAGCTATTTCGCGGCGCAGCAGCGTGTGTGGTTCCGCCATCGCCGTCGGTTGCCCGATGACCAGGTGTTCCACGTGGGCACGCTCGCCTACATGAGCGACATGACCCTGTTGGGGTCGTCGAAGGTGCCGCATCCGGGGGTGGAACCGCAAGCCGCATCCTTGGACCATGCGATGTGGTTCATGCGGCCGTTCCGCGCCGACGGATGGTTGCTGTACGACCAGACCTCGCCCTCCGCGGACGCCGGGCGTGCGTTGACCCAGGGGCGGATCTTCGATCTGGAGGGTCGGATGGTCGCCGCCGTCACCCAAGAAGGCCTGAGTCGGACGGGGCGCGACATGCCGGCCGATCAGCACGCGCGGCGGGACCGGTGAGCGCCGTCGGAAATCCGCGGATCGGTGTGCTCGCACTGCAGGGTGATGTCCGTGAGCATCTGGCGGCACTGTCCGAGGCCGACGCACAACCGGTGACGGTCCGACGGCCGGCAGAACTCGCCGACGTCGATGCCATCGTCATCCCCGGTGGTGAATCCACCACCATGAGCCACCTGCTCGGTGTCCTGGATCTGTACGACCCACTCCGTGAGCGGCTGGCCGCCGGCATGCCGGCGTATGGGTCGTGCGCCGGCATGATCATGCTGGCCACCACCATCCTCGACACCCGGCCCGACGCCCGTCATCTCGATGCATTGGACATCACTGTGCGGCGCAACGCTTTCGGACGTCAGGTGGCGAGCTTCGAGACAGATCTGCAGTTCCATGGCGTCACCGATTCCGCGGGTGACCCGCCGATGCGGGCGGTGTTCATCCGCGCTCCGTGGGTGGAGTCGATCACGCCCGACGTGCAGGTACTCGCCCGGGTGCCCGAGGGGCCCGCGAAGGACCGGATCGTTGCGGTCCGGCAGAACAACGTCCTGGCCACCTCGTTTCACCCGGAGGTGACCGGGGACCGCCGAGTGCACCGCTACTTCGTGGAGATGGTGCGGGAGTCGGGAGTGTGAGCCTCGACAACCCGCACCGGTAAGATCGAGGAGTTGGGCGGATCGTCATCGCACGGTCACGTTCGTCATTGACGTCTATACGGATGCGGGAGTGTCATGAGCGGCCATTCCAAATGGGCCACCACCAAGCACAAGAAGGCGGCCATCGACGCCAAGCGCGGCAAGATGTTCGCCAAACTGGTCAAGAACATCGAGGTCGCGGCAAGGACCGGTGGCGGCGACCCGGCCGGCAACCCGACACTGTACGACGCCATCCAGAAGGCGAAGAAGACCTCGGTACCCAACGACAACATCGAGCGTGCGCGCAAGCGCGGCGCGGGCGAAGAGGCCGGCGGCGCCGACTGGCAGACCATCATGTACGAGGGCTACGGGCCCAACGGGGTGGCGATCCTCATCGAGTGCCTGACCGACAACCGCAATCGCGCGGCCGGCGAGGTGCGCACCGCGATGACGCGTAACGGCGGCAACATGGCCGATCCCGGCTCGGTGGCGTACTTGTTCACCCGCAAGGGTGTGGTCACGCTGGAGAAGAACGGGCAGTCCGAGGACGACGTCCTGCTGGCCGTTCTCGACGCCGGCGCCGAGGAGGTCAACGACCTCGGCGAATCGTTCGAGGTGGTCAGCGAACCGACCGACCTCGTCGCGGTGCGAACGGCGCTGGTCGATGCCGGCATCGACTACGACTCTGCCGAGGCAGCGTTCCGAGCGTCGGTGGACGTACCGGTGGACGCCGAGGGCGCGCGCAAGGTGTTCAAACTCATCGACGCACTCGAGGACTCCGACGACGTGCAGAACGTCTACAGCAACGTCGACGTCAGCGACGAGGTATTCGCCGAACTCGACGCCTGACCGGCGTCATCCCGCACGGCGTCGCATGCGGATGGCCGGCCGGTCCGGGTGGTCGTAGCGCACGTCGATGTCGGCACGCGGGGCATCTTCCGCGCCGGCCAGCAGCGCGGGGATCGTCCAGGCCATACCGGGCGGTGTATGTCTGCGCAGGGCGCCCTCACTCATCAGCAGTGCGATGGTCGTATCGACGTCGAGTCCGGAACCGAGTAGCAGAGGGCCGGCAATGAGGATGACCTGGTCGGCGGCGGCCGGACGCGGAGCGTCACGAAATGATCGGTCGCGCGCGGCATCCCAGAGCCGGGGCAGCCAGCGACCGTGGTCGCGGACGGCCTCGATCACCTCACGGCGTAAGGCATCGTGGTCGAACCAGATTGCGCGATAACTCTCGGTGTCGGTGTGTCCGTATTCAAGGCGGAGCGAGGCGGGCCGGAGGAAATCGGCCGTCGAGACGACGGCCGCAGCACGACCCCGTGTGGTGAGCCGGGTGGCGACCCGTTCGGCAAGATCGACCGGTCGCGCCGCGTCGGCACCGTCGATCGCCATGATGTGGATGCCTGAGTGGAGTTCGGCGACATCGGCACACATCTGTTCGAGGCGGTCGGGGGTGATCGGTTCATAGGTGGCCATGGCGTCCGCCATTGTGTCGTGTTGCTCACCGGTCCGCACTCGTGCAGTCCGCATTCGTGCGGTCCGAATTCGTGCGGCGCGCATGCGTGTCACTGCGTGTTGTTCGCGGGTGGTGTCGGATGCGGCCGATAGAATCTCGAACAACTGTTCGGAACATCGAAGCGGTGACGGAGGTGCGTGTGCGCGTGATGGGAGTCGATCCCGGATTGACGCGGTGCGGGATCGCGCTGGTCGAGTCGGGACGCGGGCGCACGGTCACCGCGCTCGACGTCGACGTGGTGCGGACCTCCGCGGACATGGAGCTCGCCGACCGGCTGATGGCGGTGTACACCGCCGCCTGTCACTGGCTCGACGTGCACCAACCCGATGTGGTCGCGATCGAGCGCGTCTTCGCCCAGAATCAGGTGTCGACCGCGATGGGTACCGCGCAGGCCGGCGGGGTCATCGCGCTGGCCGCAGGACAGCGCGACGTCCCGGTGCGGTTTCACACGCCATCTGAGGTCAAGGCCGCGGTCACCGGTAGTGGCCGCGCCGACAAGGCCCAGGTCACTGCGATGGTGACGCGGATTCTGGAGATGCAGACCAAACCTCGACCGGCCGATGCCGCAGACGCGCTGGCGCTGGCGATCTGCCACTGCTGGCGGGGGCCGATGACGGAGAAGATGGCGCAGGCACAGCGCCGTGCCGACGAGCTGGCCCGACGACACCGGTCGCGGATCGCCCAGGCTGGTCGGGAACGCGCAGTGCAACCCGGCGCGACGCATAGCGGCCGGGCCCAGCAGTCCGCGAACCAGACGAACAAGAGCCAGGCGGGTAGGACCCGGGCCGGGAACGGGGGAGTGGCATGATCGCGTCGGTGCGTGGGCCAGTGGTGGATGTGGCCCTCGATCACCTCGTCATCGACTGTGGGGGCGTCGGCTACCGAGTGCTGGTGACGCCGGCGACGGTCGGCGCGGTGCGTCGTGGCGAGGAAGCCACCTTGCTCACGTCGATGATCGTGCGGGAGGACTCGATGACCCTGTACGGGTTCACCGACTCCGATGCGCGAGCGCTGTTCACCCTTCTGCAGACCGTCACCGGTGTCGGGCCACGCCTGGCGATGGCGGTCTTGGCGGTTCTCGAACCCACCTCGCTGCGCCGCGCGCTCGCCGAGTCCGACGTCAAGGCACTGACCACGGTGCCGGGAGTGGGTAAACGGGTAGCCGAGCGACTGGTGGTGGAACTGCGCGACAAGGTCGACGCGCCGACGGCGGGCCAAGCGGGAGTGGCCGCGTCGCCGGTCGCCGGGTCGATTCGTGATCAGGTCGCCGAAGCGCTGGTGGGGTTGGGGTTCACCGCCGCACCGGCCGACAAGGCCGTCACGGCGGTGCTCGCCGACGAGCCCGATGCCGATGCCTCCACCGTGCTACGCAAGTCGTTGGCCCTGATGGGCAAGAGCCGATGAACGACCACGTGACAGCGGGGGAGACCGCGTGACAGAGACCTCGCCTGATCCCGACGATCGCCCGGTGAGTCCCGACGAGTTGCATGCCGACGGCGACTTCGACGCGGGGCTGCGGCCGCGATCGCTGGCCGACTTCATCGGTCAACCCCGTGTGTGCGAGCAACTCGAGCTGGTGCTGCATGGCGCGAAGGGTCGGGGCAGCACCCCCGATCACATCCTGTTGTCGGGCCCACCCGGGCTGGGCAAGACCTCGTTGGCGATGATCATCGCCGCCGAGATGGGGGCCGCCATCCGGGTGACCTCCGGGCCCGCGCTCGAACGCGCCGGTGACCTGGCGGCGATGCTGTCCAACCTCGTCGATGGGGACGTGCTGTTCATCGACGAGATCCATCGCATCGCCCGTCCTGCCGAGGAGATGCTGTACCTCGCCATGGAGGACTTCCGCGTCGACGTCGTCGTCGGCAAGGGGCCGGGTGCCACCTCGATTCCCTTGGACGTCGCCCCGTTCACGCTCGTCGGCGCCACCACTCGATCGGGATCACTCACCGGCCCGCTGCGTGACCGGTTCGGGTTCACCGCGCACATGGAGTTCTACGAGACCGACGACCTCGTGCAGGTGCTGCGCCGATCGGCGGGCATCCTCGGTATCCGGTTGCGCGACGACGCGGCCACCGAGGTCGCGCGGCGGTCGCGGGGCACCCCGCGGATCGCCAATCGTCTGCTGCGCCGCGTCCGCGACTACGCCGAGGTCCGTGGCGACGGCGTGATCACCGTGGATATCGCACGGGCCGGACTCGCCGTCTATGACGTCGATGACCTCGGCTTCGATCGGCTGGACCGTGCCGTGTTGGGATCGCTGGTGCGGGGATTCGGTGGCGGGCCGGTCGGTGTCTCGACGCTCGCGGTGGCAGTCGGGGAGGAACCCGCCACAGTCGAAGAGGTCTGCGAACCGTTCCTCGTGCGGGCCGGGATGATGGCGCGGACCCCACGCGGGCGGGTGGCGACAGCGGCGGCCTGGCATCACCTCGGCCTCACACCACCGGCGGGGGCCATGAATGCCAGTTTCGGGGTGCGTAGCCGCGACGTCATCACCGACAGTCTCTTCGACGACCTGTGACCGGCTCGCGGGACCACCCCACGGGACGTGGCACACTGGTTGGAGCCGCCGGATGAGTTGGTGTGTCCGAGCGTGCCTGCGATCGGCCGCCACCTGAGCGGTCGAAACGGGCAAAAGCCCTGAAATCACCACGACCGAACCGACAAGGATTGTTGCCGTCATGGAGTCCCTCTTCTTCCCCCTTTTGCTGGCCTTGCTGGCCGGATTCATGTTCCTGAGCATCCGTAAGCAGAAGAAGCGCATGACCGAGATGCAGGACATGCAGAACTCCGTGGCCACCGGGGCCCGCGTTCAACTGACGGCCGGCATGTACGCGACCGTCGTCGAGTCCACACCCGATTTCGTCGACCTGGAGATCGCCACCGGTGTGGTGACCCGGTTCAGTCGTCAGGCCATCGTGCGCGTGGTGCCCACCGACGAGGCCGCCGAGACGTACCCGGGTGCGCTGAGCACTCGTCCCGAAGCACTCGACGAGGACGCGGACGCGAGGCAGATCGACAACCCGGGCACCGAGTCGCGCACCGACGACAGCTACTCCGCCGATCGCCCGGGCGAGGGTACGACCGACGACAAGTGACCCGGGAGCTCGGCGGTCCGCCCGGTCCGAGCCGCAGGTGACCACCGGAGAACCGGTGGTTACCGCGGAGTCAGTAGAGTGAGCGTCCGACCGGATCGGGCGCGCGTGCCGACCGGTCGTGTCCGCACGCGCTTTCCTAGGAGACCAGAACACCTGTGACCACACCCCGCCGGGCGTCGGCGAAGCGGTCGGGACCTCCACGTGAGATTCCACCGTGGAGACCCCTGACCGCATTCTTCGTGTTGTTGGCCGTCGTCTACGGGCTGGTCTTCTTCACCGGAGGTGGATCGCCGACTCCGAAGCTCGGTATCGACCTGCAAGGCGGTACGCGGGTGACGCTCACCGCGCGTACCCCGGACGGGCAGCCTCCCTCGCGCGAGCAGCTCGACCAGGCGAAGCAGATCATCGAGCAGCGCGTCAACGGACTCGGTGTCTCGGGGTCCGAGGTGGTCGTCAACGGCGACAATCTGGTCATCACCGTTCCCGGTGACGACGGCGCCCAGGCGCGCACGCTCGGGCAGACGGCCCGATTGTTCGTCCGACCGGTGGAGAATGTGGCGCCCGCGACGCCACAGCCGGACGCCGACGATCAGGACGCTGAGGGTGGCGACGGACAGAACTCCGCTGCGCAGGACTCTCCCGAGGACGACGCCACGCAGGCGGCCGCCATCGCCGAACAACGCGAACTGCGGCAGGCCCCCGAGGGAGCCAATCTCGACGCGTTGAACGCGCAGATGGCCAAGATGGACTGTTCGCCCGACTCGTATGACGTATTGCAGGGCAATGACCTGCCCGATCAGTACCTCGTCGCCTGTTCAGAGGATGGTAGCGAGGTGTACCTGCTCGGTCCCGAGATCATCGACGGACGCGACATCGCCAACGCGTCGGCGGGTACCACCCAGCAGGCCGGCTCGTGGGTCGTGCAGGTGGAGTTCAAGAACGAGGCGAGGGACTTCTGGCCGACCTACACCGCCCAGAACATCGGTAAGCAGACCGCCTTCACCCTTGACACCAAGGTCGTCTCCGCCCCGCAGATCCAGGGTGCGATCACCACACCCCAGACCGAGATCAGCGGCGACTTCACCCAGCAGGATGCGAAAGACCTCGCCAACGTCCTCAAATACGGTTCGCTGCCGTTGTCCTTCGAGGCGTCCGACGCAGAGACGGTATCGGCGACGCTGGGACTGTCCTCGCTCAAGGCCGGCCTCATCGCCGGAGCCGTCGGCATGATCGCGGTGCTGATCTATGCGCTGCTCTACTACCGGATGCTCGGCATCCTGACGATGCTGTCGTTGGTGCTGGCCGGCGCGATGGTCTACGGGATCATCGTGCTGCTCGGCCGGTGGATCGGTTTCACCCTCGATCTCGCCGGCATCGCCGGACTCATCATCGGTATCGGTATGACCGCCGACTCGTTCGTCGTGTACTTCGAGCGGATCAAGGACGAGATGCGCGAGGGACGAAGTTTCCGCTCCGCGGTGCCTCGCGGTTGGGCCAGTGCCCGCCGCACAATCTGGTCGGGCAACGCGGTCAGCTTCATCGCCGCGGCGGTGATCTACGTGCTGGCCATCGGCGAGGTCCGCGGATTCGCCTTCACATTGGGTCTCACGACGATTCTCGACGTCGTGGTGGTGTTCCTGGTGACCCATCCGCTCGTGGTGCTGGCCAGTCGGTCGGAGTTCTTGTCACGACCGAAGGTCAACGGTCTCGGCGCGGTCAGCGAGGTGGCCCGGCGCCGTCGCGTGGCCGAGCGATCTGAGCGGGTCGCGGCGACGGAAGGATCGGCGAAATGACCAACGCGCAACGCCCCAATTCCGGGCGGGACGGCGGAGGACGCAGCGCCGTGGTCGGCGAGGTGACCTCCGAAACCACAGTCGAGCAGGGACCGGCCGGCCCCTCCGACGCCAACTACGTCGCCGAGAAGGACCGCTCGTTCCTCTCGCGGCTGTACACCGGTACCGGTGCGTTCGGGATCATCCCGTCGCGGCGGACCTGGTACATCGTCACCGCGGTGATCCTCGCCATCTGCATCGGGTCGATCGCCATCCGTGGCTTCACCCTCGGTATCGACTTCGAGGGGGGCACTCAGGTGTCCATCCCTGTTTCGGCCGGGGTCACCACCGACGCCGTCGAAGAGGTGTTCGCCGAGACCCTTGGCGAGGAACCGGAATCGGTGCAGACCGCCGGATCGGGATCCGCCGAGACGGTGCAGGTGCGGACCGAGACCCTCACCGCGGCCCAAACCGAACAGATCACCCGAGCATTGGCTGACCGGTTCGCGCCGGAACTGACCACCGCGGAGGTCAGCTCGTCCGACGTCAGCTCGACTTGGGGCGGCGAGATCACCGAGAAGATGCTGATCGCCCTGGTGGTGTTCTTGGTGATCGTGTTCATCTACATCACGATCCGGTTCGACCGGGAGATGTCGGTGGCAGCGCTCACCTCACTGTTCTTCGACATCATCGTCACCGCCGGTGTCTACTCGCTGGTCGGATGGGAGGTCACTCCGGCAACGGTCATCGGTCTGCTCACCATCCTCGGCTTCTCGATCTACGACACCGTCGTGGTGTTCGACAAGGTCTCCGAGAACACCCGGTCGGTCCTGCAGACCACCCGACGCACCTACGCCGAACAGGCCAACCTCGCGGTCAACCAGACCTTGATGCGCTCGATCAACACCACTGTCATCTCGGTGCTGCCGATCATCGCGTTGATGGTGATCGCGGTCTGGATGCTCGGCGTCGGCACGCTCAAGGACCTCGGCCTCATCCAGCTCGTCGGCGTGGTGGTCGGTGCCTACTCGTCGATCTTCCTGGCGGCCCCGCTGCTGGTGACGTTGAAAGAACGGCGCGCGGACATCTCGCGGCACACCAAACGGGTACTCGATCGCCGCGCCCGTGTGGAGGCGGGCGACGATCTCACCGACGATCCGCGACCGGCCCGTGGCCGCCCGTCGGGCCGCCGGCGCGCCAACCCGGCCGATGCCGACGCGCCTCAGACCCCGACCGGGAAGCCACGCCGGGCGCGTTAATGTACGGGACGTGACTGTGCGGAGCGGGTCGGGCGCCCGCCGACGAACCGGCCTGCCCGTGACAATGGCCACCTGCGTGGCGGTGGTGTTGCTGCTGACGGGACTGTTGACCGCCTGCGGCGAGGAAGGCTCGCCCTCGATCGACTACGCCCTCGACGCGCGGCTCGACACCTACAACGCGAACACCGTCGACGGCAACGCCGGCGGCGTGTTGATGGCGACCACCCGGATGCTGCCGGGGTTCAGCTATCTCGGCGCGTCCGGTCAGGTGACCCCTGACCGTGACATCGGTACCGTGACACCGGTCCCGGGCGCCGGTCTCACGTTGCGCTACGACTTCTCGCCGGCTGCGCGGTTCTCCGACGAGACGGCCCTCGACTGCGACGACCTGGTGCTGGCCTGGGCGGCGATGAGTGGGCGATTCCCGGGGTTCGCGCCGGCCACGACGGCCGGATACCGCGACATCGAGGCCGTGGACTGCGATCTCGCTTCGAAGACCGCGACCGTGCGCTTTGCGCGCGGCCGTGACTACCGCGACTGGCTGTCGCTGTTCGGTGCGGGCACCTTGCTGCCGGCACACGTCGTCGCGCGCCTGGCCGGTGTCGGTGACGTCGTGCGGCCGATCCGCTCCGGCGATCGGACCGCGATCAACAAGATCGCCGATGCGTGGAACACGGGTTTCGACCTGACCCCGGGGACCGTCGATCAGGCACGTTTCCCCGCCTCGGGGCCGTACCGGGTGCAGCAGTACTCGCAGTCGGGTGGCCTGGAGTTGGTCGCCAACGAATCGTGGTGGGGCGACGCCCCTGCGGTGTCACGGATCGTCTTGTGGGGGCGCGGCACCGACGCCGAGCGCCGACTGGCCGACGGTGACTTCGACATCGCCGATGTCAGTTCGGGCATCGTCGGCGGGGAGCTGGTGCCCGCGGGGGCCGAGGAAACCCGGATCCCATTGCCGAAGCCGAACCGCGCGCTCGCGGTGGAAGAGTTGGTACTCGCCAAGCGCGGGGTGTTTGCGGAGCTCAATGCCCGGCAGGCGTTCGCATCATGTGTTCCGCGTGATGCGCTCGCCCGCCAATTCGGACAGGGCGCCCAGATCTGGAATCTTCGGGTACTCGCGCCGGCCGACAACCTGGCCGGCCAGCTCAACGGCGCGTTCGGCAGGGCCTATGCGCGGCCCAACCTGAACCGGGCGCGCACCCTCGGCGCCGAGGCCGGCGACACTCCCATGACGGTCCGGATCGGATATCTCGCGCCGATGCAACGACGAGCGCAGATGGTGGCCGCCATCGCCGACTCTTGCCGGCAGGTGGGCATCGAGGTGGTCGACGCGGGGTCGGCCGACATCACCACGGGTGCGCTGGGCGGCGAGGTCGACGCCCTGATCGTGGCGAACGGGGCGTCGTTCGCCGCAGCCGGGGCGGCGAATCCGTCGCGCGATGCCTTCGCGCTGCGCGGTGGCGATCCGCTGGACATCAACAACTACCGCAACCCGCAGGTCAGTGGTGCCATCGACCGGCTGGTCGCCGCGGACCTGGCAGCCGACCGACTCGAGCTGGTGCGCACGATCGAGAACACCGCGTGGGCGACGCTGCCGTCGATCCCGCTTTTCGCCGCGCCGCGGATGCAGGTGTTCGGTCCCGGGGTCGATAATGTTGTGGCGGGGCTGGGCCGCAACGGGACCGGATGGAACATGGATCGGTGGACGGTACGTGACTGACGCAGCGCAAGTGTCCGGTGGCGACGAGACGACAGACCGGGCGGTGACCCGCGCGCGGCAGGCCATCGCCGATCACGCTCGACTGGTTCCGGACTTCCCGGAGCCCGGTATCGACTTCAAGGACCTCACCCCGGTGTTGGCCGACCCGGTCGGCTTGGCCGCGATCGTCACCGCATTGACCCACGGGTGCAGCGACGTCGATCTGGTGGCCGGGATCGATGCCCGCGGCTTCCTACTCGGCGGCGCGGTGGCGCGAGAGCTCGGTGTCGGAGTGCTGGCGGTGCGCAAGGGCGGCAAGCTGCCGCCACCCGTACACAGCGTCACCTACACACTCGAGTACGGCACGGCGACCCTCGAGATCCCGGCGAATGCGGTCGATGTCGCCACCCAGCGGATCCTGCTGGTCGATGACGTGTTGGCGACCGGTGGGACGGCCGTTGCGGCGGCGGAACTGCTCGGTCGCGCCGGGGGAGTCGTGGTCGGCGTGGCCGTCATCATGGAACTCGACGGCCTCGACGGTCGCGGCACCATTGCGCGCGGCTTGGGTGCGCAGCTGCCGGTACACGCGGTGACGACAGGGTGATCATCGGATACCTGCGCGCGCCGTCCGCTCGGCAGCGCGCGGTCCGGGATCGTCAGGCGGACTAGACTCACCTCAACCGGTGTTGCTGTCATCGGTGACATCACCGGAAGGAGGTCAGGATGCACGACGAGGTCGACACCGATTCCCGTCAGGAGCAGACGGGGACGTCGAGTGCAGATGCCCGGCCTCTCCCTACGGACACCGCGGCGAACGGACGGTCGGCGCCACCACAAGGCGACGGTGGCGCGCCCATCCCCGCCGGCGCGCCCACCGCTGCCGGTGCGCCGGGCAGTGCGGGCGCCGCCGACGAAAGCGCTCGGGCAGCGCGTACCGAGACACTGGCACCACCGTCCACCTCGGCGTCGCGACGAGTCAGGGCGCGTCTGGCCCGGCGGATGACCGCCACCCGCAGCCCGGTGCGGCCGGTGCTCGAACCACTTGCGACGCTGCATCGGGAGATCTACCCGAAGGCCGATGTCGCGCTGCTGCAGCACGCCTATGACGTTGCCGATGAGCGGCACACCGGCCAGAAGCGTAAGTCCGGTGACCCCTACATCACCCATCCGCTGGCCGTCGCGACGATTCTGGCCGACCTCGGGATGGACACCACGACGCTGGTGGCGGCCCTGCTGCACGACACCGTCGAGGACACCGGCTACTCCCTCGATCAGCTGGAGAAGGATTTCGGCGCCGAAGTGGCGCACCTCGTCGACGGCGTGACCAAGCTGGACAAGGTGGCGTTGGGCAGCGCTGCCGAGGCCGAGACGATCCGCAAGATGATCATCGCGATGGCGCGAGACCCGCGGGTCTTGGTCATCAAGGTGGCCGACCGGCTGCACAACATGCGTACGATGCGGTTCCTACCGCCGGAGAAGCAGGCGCGCAAGGCCCGCGAGACCCTGGAAGTCATTGCGCCGCTCGCGCATCGACTGGGTATGGCGACGGTCAAATGGGAACTCGAGGATCTGTCGTTCGCCATCCTGCATCCCAAGCGTTACGAGGAGATCGTCCGGCTCGTCGCCGATCGGGCACCGTCGCGGGACACGTATCTGGCTCGGGTGCGCGCCGACATCAACAATGCGCTCGGCGGCGCCCGGATCTCCGCGACCGTCGAGGGTCGGCCGAAGCACTACTGGTCGATCTATCAGAAGATGATCGTCAAGGGCCGTGACTTCGACGATATCCACGACCTCGTCGGGATCCGCATCCTGTGTGATGAGGTGCGTGACTGCTACGCCGCGGTCGGTGTGGTTCATTCGTTGTGGCAGCCGATGGCGGGTCGATTCAAGGACTACATTGCCCAGCCCCGGTTCGGGGTGTACCAGTCGTTGCACACGACGGTGATCGGCCCGGAGGGCAAGCCGCTCGAGGTGCAGATCCGGACTCACGAGATGCATCGGACCGCCGAGTTCGGCATCGCCGCCCATTGGCGCTACAAGGAGAACCGCGGAAAGGGCAAGGGGCCACGTAAATCCGACGCCGCCGAGATCGACGACATGGCGTGGATGCGTCAGCTGCTCGATTGGCAGCGTGAGGCCGCCGATCCCGGCGAGTTCCTGGAGTCCCTGCGATACGACCTCGCGGTCCAGGAGATCTTCGTGTTCACCCCGAAGGGAGACGTGATCACGTTGCCCGCCGGGTCCACGCCGGTCGATTTCGCGTATGCGGTGCACACAGAGGTCGGTCACCGCTGCATCGGCGCCCGCGTCAACGGCCGGCTGGTGGCGCTGGAGCGCAAGCTCGAGAACGGTGAAGTGGTGGAGGTCTTCACGTCGAAGGCACCCAATGCCGGGCCCTCGAAGGACTGGCAGAACTTCGTCGTGTCGCCACGGGCGCGTGCCAAGATCCGGCAGTGGTTCGCCAAGGAGCGGCGTGAAGAAGCGCTGGAAACCGGCAAGGAGGCGATCGCCAAGGAAGTTCGACGCGGCGGACTCCCGTTGCAGCGCTTGATGAGTGCCGACTCCATGGCTGCGATCGCCAAGGAGTTGCGCTACCAGGATGTGACCGCGCTCTACACCGCGGTGGGAGAGAATCATGTGTCCGCGCGACACGTGGTCAACCGGCTGGTGGCGTCGCTGGGCGGCCTCGACGATGCGGTGGACGAGATCGCCGAGCGGTCGACGCCGTCCACATTGCCCACCCGTACACGCCACGGCGGCGATGCCGGCGTCATCGTGGAGGGCCTCGACAACGTGTTGGCGAAGCTCGCCAAGTGTTGTACGCCGGTACCGGGCGACGAGATCATGGGGTTCGTGACCCGCGGCGGTGGTATCAGTGTCCATCGCACCGACTGCACCAACGCCGCGTCGCTGCGTGAGCAGTCCGAACGGATCATCGGCGTCTCGTGGGCACCGTCGCCGTCGTCGGTGTTCCTCGTGGCCATCCAGGTGGAGGCCCTCGATCGGCATCGGCTGCTCTCGGATGTCACCAAGGTGCTTGCCGACGAGCGCGTGAACATTCTCTCGGCGTCGGTGACCACCAGCCGTGACCGGGTGGCTATCAGCAAGTTCACCTTCGAGATGGGCGATCCGAAGCATCTCGGGCACGTGCTCAACGTCGTCCGCAACGTCGAAGGCGTCTACGACGTCTACCGGGTGACCTCAGCCGCCTGAGCCTGAGCAGCGTGACCTCGGCCGCCTGAGCCCAGAGAGCGAGGCGCTAGCCGAGTGTCACGAAGGGTCAGTCCTGATTGCCCGAATCAACAGTCGCGGAGGTGATTTCCACCGGCTGCTTCGGCTTGCCGTCCTCGGCGCTGCCGTTGGGCCCCGGCGTCAGGCCGTTGGCCGCGATCTTGTCGAGCACCGTGAGGCCGTCAGGGTCGACCTGGCCCACCACGGAGTAGTTCGCCGCCAGCTGGCTGTCCTGGAGCACCAGGAAGAACTGGCTCGAACCGGTGTCGGTCTGACCGCTTTGCGGGTTGTTGCTGTTGGCGATCGCCACTGTGCCACGCGGGTAGGTGACCGGAGCGGTTCCCGACATGGGGTCGGGCTCGCCGGCCGGCTTCAGGTCGGTGGGCAACTCGTCGGGGCTCGACCATCCCGGACCACCGGCACCGGTACCGGTGGGGTCGCCGCACTGCAACACCTTGAGTGACTCGCTGTTGGTCAGTCGGTGGCAGGGGGTGTCGTTGTAGAAATCGTTCTCGGCCAGCGAGATCACCGCGCCGGTGTTGCATGGCGCGCCCGTGCGGTCCAGGGTGATGGGAACTGCGCCCTGGTTGGTGTCGAGCACCAGGTTCGCGGTGCCCTCCTTGAGTTGCTTCTCGTCGGGCTTGGGGGCGGTGCGCTGTTTGGACTCGCCGGCACGCATTTCATCGAGGTAGGCCTGGGCCTGTGCCCTCTGTTCGGCAGGGACCTCTGCCGGTACCTCGTCGGGGAGTTCGTCGAAGCGACTGGGTTGGTCGGTGTACGAGCATGCGGTCCAGCGGGCTGCCTCGCGATCGTCGAGCACCTTCTTGACGATCAACGTGGTGGCAGTGGCCACGATGGCGACGACGACCACGGTCGATACGGAGGCGATGATGATCTTGCGCCGCCGCTTCTCCTGCCGCTCCCGCTCGAGGCGCTCCTCGAGCTTGCGCTTGGCGGCTTCGCGGCGTTCCTCGTTGCTTGACACGCGGTTGGGTCCTCCTGAACTCGTGTGCCGTGGCTCCCCCGGGGGATGGCATGGGCGTACGTGCGGTCGGGCGGCACGTGAATCGGCGCTGATGCTACATCGACAGGCCAGTGTGCCAGCTGAACCTGAGAGTTCCATGGTCGGGGCGGAATCGGGCATGCGGAACCGGCGGATTCTCCGAGCGTGACCGTCGCGGGTGGAGGTGCCGAGCCGTTTGTCACAATGGACAGATGCTGATCACCGGATTTCCGGCCGGAATGTTCCAGACGAACTGCTATCTCCTCGCCAATGAGGCGGGCTCAGAGGCGGTCATTGTCGATCCGGGCCAGGACGCCGCGGTCCGAGTTCGTGAACTGCTCGCCGAGCACGATCTGACGCCGGTCGCGGTGTTGCTGACGCACGGGCACCTCGATCACACCTGGAATGCCACCGAACTGTGCGACGAGTTCTCCATTCCGGCGTATATCCATCCGGCAGATCGGCCGATGCTGACCGACCCCGGTATGGGGTTGGGGCAGGCCCTCGGTGGCCTGATCGGTTCGATGGAGTTTCGCGAGCCGGAGAAGGTGGTCGAGTTCGCCGACGATGAGGACGTGGAGCTGGCCGGTATCCGGATCACTGTCGACCTCGCTCCGGGGCACACCCGGGGATCGGTGTTGCTCGGCATCGAGGTGCCGGTGGAAGCAGACACCGCCGAGGGCGACGATTCCGTCCCCGAGGTCGTACCCGTGTGTTTCTCGGGAGATGTCCTGTTTGCCGGTTCCATAGGTCGAACCGACCTACCAGGCGGTGACCATCAGCAGTTGCTCGACTCGATCGCCGCCAAACTGATGCCGTTGCCCGATCACACCCAGGTGCTTCCGGGGCACGGCCCACAGACCTCGATCGGTGCCGAACGCGCTGGCAACCCATTCCTCGTCGACCTGCCCGGGCGCGGGGATTCCACACCCAAGAAGGGACGTTTCGGACTGTGAGCGCCGAATTTGCCGCTCCGCGGGGGATACCGGACTATTTTCCCCCGGCCTCCGCGGACTTCCGCCGAGTTCGTGACACCCTGACCGACGCCGCGCATCGCGCCGGCTACGGACACATCGAGTTGCCGATCTTCGAGGACACCGCGCTGTTCGCTCGGGGCGTCGGAGAGTCCACCGACGTGGTGAGCAAGGAGATGTATACCTTCGCCGATCGTGGAGATCGGTCGGTGACGCTGCGCCCCGAGGGCACGGCCGGTGTGATGCGCGCCGTCATCCAACACGGGCTCGATCGGGGGCAGCTGCCGGTGAAGCTGTGCTACGCGGGCCCCTTCTTCCGCTACGAGAAGCCGCAGACGGGTCGGTATCGCCAACTGCAGCAGGTCGGCGTGGAGGCGATCGGTGTCGATGACCCCGCGCTCGATGCCGAGGTGATCGCCGTCGCCGACGAGGGCTACCGGCGTCTGGGGCTCTCCGGATTCCGCCTGGAGATCACCTCGCTGGGTGACGCCGCCAGTCGCGGCCCGTATCGGGAGGCCCTGCAGCAGTTCTTGTTCGGCCTCGACCTCGACGAGGCCACCCGGCGCCGCGCAGAGATCAACCCGCTGCGCGTGCTCGACGACAAACGCCCCGAGGTGAAGGAGGCGACGGCGGACGCGCCGCTGCTCATCGACTATCTCTCCGATGATGCGCGTGCGCATTTCGATCTGGTTCTCACCCACCTGAAGCGGCTGGGCGTGCCGTACGAACTCAATCCGCGTCTGGTGCGGGGACTCGACTACTACACGAAGACCACCTTCGAATTCGTACACGACGGACTCGGTGCCCAGTCGGGTATCGGTGGGGGAGGCCGATACGACGGCCTGATGCAGCAGATCGGCGGCAAACAGGACCTTTCCGGGATCGGGTTCGGACTCGGTGTCGACCGCACGATGCTGGCGATGGAAGCCGAAGGCGTGGCGCACGCCGATGTCGCACGGTGTCGGGTGTTCGGAGTGCCGCTCGGTTCGGACGCCAAGGCTGAATTGGTCGGTGTCGCCGGACAACTGCGCGCCGCCGGGATCGCGGTCGATCTGGCTTATGGTGACCGGGGACTCAAGGGTGCGATGAAGGCTGCCGACCGTTCCGGTGCCCGCCTCGCCCTTGTTCTCGGCGACCGGGAACTGGCCGATCGCCAGGTCGAGGTGAAAGATCTGTCGAACGGTGAGCAGCGCAAGGTCTCGCTGGATTCCATTGTGGACGAGGTGCTTTCGATCCTCGGCTAGTCACCGCACCCTCGATGGGCCACGACGATGAAGGCTCTCGTCGTGGCCCGTGTGCGTTGTGGACGAGTTCGGTTGAGTTCGGTCACCGTGTTGGCAACGCCCGGACACCTTCGTATCCCCGCGTCACCCCTTCTCCCTGAGTAGCGTCCGAGCTTGCGAGGCCGCGTCACGAAGGGTGCTCCCACGCAACCACTCTCACGCACGAAAAGTTGTCACACCCCACCGCTATCCTGAACCCAACACCTCACCGAAAGATCCATCCACACCCCACTTGCAGCGCACCAAAGTTGTCGGACCCACCCGATAGTCTGATAGCAGTTCGAGTCCCCACCAACCCATCCCGACCTCAGAGACCCTCTTCGCCGGAAAGGAGCGTCTTGTGTTCACCTTCACCGACCGTGCTGCCGACGACGCTCTGCTGGCCTCCAGCAGTCTCGACGAATTGGCGCAGTACGGTCGCGACCTGTTGCGGCTGAGTAACCAAGCCCAAGCCCTGGCGATGCAGATCGCCCGTCAGATCGGGCAATCCACCTACAACGAGCGTCTCGCCGGGTACAACGATTTCGTTCCGAACCGAGTCCGCAACGCCGCCGACAAAGCCGCGAAAGGCGAAATCTCGCTGCAGTTGGGTATTTCTCGACGTCAAGCCGGCGAATGGGTCGGTCTCGATGAACTGCTCGACGAGCACCCCAAGATCCGTGATGCCTTCCGTGCCGGCGACCTGAGGCCCCACCGGCTGGGTGTGGCCATCCGCGGCGCCGCCACCGGCCCCACCGGCGACCTGCGAGCACGACTGGGCGAACTCGCCGACAACGCCGAAACCACCGACGAACCCGATACCGACGCCGACAGCAAGGATGTCGAGGAGGAACTCACCCTCGACCTCGACGACCCCGAGGCCGACCTCGGCGCCGACAGCGACGACGCCGGCACAGACGGTGAGGGCACCGACGACACTGATAACGCTGCGGCCGAGACCGACCCCGCCACCGCCGACGATCCCGATGATGATCCGTGGGATTTCGATGATGTGGTGCTCGATCTGGCCAGCCGACCCACCACCGACACGGCGCTGCGAGATGATCTCGACGCGATCATCATCAGTCTTGATCCTGATCGGGCGGCCCAGACGCGCGATGACATCGCCGACTTGTTTGGGGATGTGACGATCGGTGCCGAAGCGTTCGGGCACATGACCGTCGATGCCTGCATCCCCGCCGAACACGGCGTACACCTGCGTGACCGCATCAGCGCCTTGATCAGCCGACGGGTGTGTCGCCGTGATGGGCGCAGCATCAAAGCCCAACGCGTCGCCGCGTTCGCCGAGATCATCAAAGCACCCGGCGCGAAACTGCGTTGCCACTGCGGCGACGACACCTGCCCCGCCAAGCAGACTTGGACCAGTAACCGGGCGCAGGCCACGGATGCCACCCCGAGCGTCGGCGACAGCAGTTTCCGCGACTCGTCGGTCGACGCCAGCACGGCTGACGACGCCAGCGCATCCGGCCAGACCGCCGACGAACCCGAGACGGGTGGGCCTGACGCGGCAGAAGAACAGCCGATCACCCTCGCTGACCTCGACGCCGACACCGATGTCGACAGCCGCGACAGCGACTCGAACATCGACAACGACGACAACATCGGTGCGAGTATCCAATCCGGCACCGGAATCGACGCCGATGACACCGCTCAGAATGTCGAACCCTGCCCGAAACCGCGACGAGAGTCCATCACCGCACCACCCGCCGAGCACGACCTCGCCGACACCGACGCGGACGCCGAATCCAATCCCGACTCCGGCACCGACTCCGACCTCGTCGTGCCCGGCCTGACCCTGCTCCACGACCCCACCGGTCTCGACCCGACCCGCCTGATGGGCTACGGCGCCATCGACCCCGCCCACGCCGCTCGGATCGCACCACACGCCACCACCATCACCGCCCGCCCCAGTGAAACCCGTACCGCCAGCGGACTGATCATCTTCGGCAACCGCACACCAGCCCCACCGATCGACCTGACCGGGCACGGAGGTTTCGCCACCCCACCACCGGGGGCGCTGACCTACAGGCCGTCAGCCGCGTTGCGGGCGGAGATCATCCAACTGGACCGGCGCTGCCGTTATCCCTACTGCGGTCGCAGGTCTGAGGAGTGCGAACTCGACCACCTGCTCAAGTTCTGCCATGCCGACCCGGTGGCCGGTGGCTGGACCGTGGCCTTCAACCTCGCACCCCTGTGCCGGCCCGACCACGACCGCAAACATGACGGGCCGTGGATACCGACCATGCACACCGACCGCACCATCACCTGGCGCAACGCCCGCACCGGACAGGTCATCGTCACCTACCCCAGATGACAGCGGGAGCTCACCCCGACGCGAGTTCATCGGCCAGCACATCGAGGGAAACTCCGCCGAGGGCCAGTGCGCGAGTATGGAAATCCCTCAGCGTCCAGTCGCGGTGGGTGGCGAGCGCTGCGGTTCGGGTCTCTTCCCATACCCGCTGTCCGAGCGCATACGACGGCGCCTGACCGGGCCATCCCAGGTAGCGGTCCAGTTCGAAACGCAACACCGAACGGTCCATCGCCACCGAATCGGTGAGGAACTGCCAGGCCTTGGCTGCATCCCAGGTCCCGCCGCCCAGCGCAGCGGGGGCGCGGAGCCTGCAGTGCACACCGATGTCCACCACCACGCGTGCCGCTCGCAGACGTTGCGAGTCGAGCATGCCCATCCGATCGCCAGGATCGTCGAGCCATCCGAGTTCGGCCATCAGTCGCTCAGCGTAAAGAGCCCAACCCTCGCCGTGGCCCGAGGTGAACGAAGCCAGTTTCCGCCACGCGTTGAGATCGTCACTGACGATCGCAGCGCCGAGTTGCAGATGATGCCCCGGAACCCCCTCGTGGAAGACCGTAGTGGTCTCCTGCCATGTGTGGAACACCTCCTGCTCCGGCGGTACCGACCACCACATGCGCCCGGGGCGGGACAAATCTGCACTCGGCTGGGTGTAGTAGATGATTCCGGTCGACGAAGGCGCCAGGCGACACTCCAGCCGGGTCAACCGCGCCGGGATGTCGAAATGTGTTCCGGCCAGGCCCTCCACTGCGCGATCGGACAGCCCCTGCATCCACACGACGAATTCGTGGCGATCGTGAACTGCATAGCGCGGCAGCGTATCCAGATGGGCCATCGCCTCGGCGACCGATGCACCCGGTAACAGTTCGTGGGCGAGCGCCGCCTGCTCGGCGACGATCGCCGACAGTCGGTCGGTCGCCCACGCATACGCTTCGTCCGGGTCCACGTCGGCGCCGAGGTAGGCCGGGAGAAAACGCAGATATCGTTCGCGCCCAACCCCATCCACCGCGGTTGCCGACGGTGCGGCCTCCGCACGCAGCACCGCGATGAGGGCCCCGAACGCCACCCGCGCGTCACTCAACGCCACCTCGAGCGGACCCTGCAGGCGGGGGTCGGCGGCGAGCGGACCCGTGTTGGAGGCGATCGCGTCGGCTGCGGTGCTTGCCTGTGCCGCAACGAGTTCGACCTGCCTCTGGGCGAGCGGCGGGCTGTGAGCGATCCGATGACGCAGGCCGTCGATGATCGTGTCGACACACTCCGGCAGCGCGCGCAGACGCTCCAGGAAAACGTCGCGCTGCGTCGGCGTGTCGGCGGGCATGAGGTCGAAGATGTCGCGGACCGCCTGGAGTGGCGAAGCGATCACATTGCAGTCTCCGACACGTTCACCGGCTTCGGCGAGGGCGATCTCGCGGCGCAACGATGCACACATGGTGGCGACCGTGACCCGATCCACATCGTCCACGCAATGGGCCTCGGCCAGTGCGTGGACGGTCGCCCGCGCCGACGATGCGCGCGCGGCACAGGCGGCGGGGGAGAAGTCGGTCAACAGGTGATCGTGCCCGGCCACGCCGATCTCGGTGGCGAACAGCGGATCCTGGGCCGTCTGATCCGATAGGTACTGCTCGGCGATGCGATCGATCGCACTCGGTTCGCGTGGCATCGATCCGGCGGGCCCGGTCATAGGTCGTTGGTCGCGAAGGTGTCGCAGCGCCGCGGGTCACCGGAGTCGTAGCCGACGGTGAACCAACGGGCGCGTTGCTCGGACGAGCCGTGGGTCCAACCCTCGGGGTTGGAATTCGCGCCCTGGATGGTGTCGTCGCCGATCGCCTTCGCGGTCTGGATCACCGTGTCGATCTGTGTGGGGGTCAACGGCTCGAGCATCGCGTCCGGGCCGTTGTCGGCGTGATACGCCCACACCCCGGCGAGGCAATCGGCCTGCAGTTCCACGCGGACCGAACCGGAGCGCGGACCCTGCGACCCCATGCGGTTGCCCTGCTGGAGCACCCCGGTCAGATTCTCGATGTGATGGCCGTACTCGTGGGCAACCACATACTCCTGCGCGAGTGGCCCGTCGCTGCCGCCCATCTGTTCGAGCTGGGCGAAGAAGGAGGGATCGAAGTAGGCCGTCTGGTCGGCCGGGCAGTAGAACGGCCCGGTCGCCGACGTCGCCGGGCCGCAGCCGGTACTCACCGCACCGGTGAAGATCTTGGTGCTCGGCGGCGTGTAGCCCGGCATCAGGTCCGACCACACGGCGTCGAGACTGTTGGTGGTGGCGACGATGCGGCAGATGGTGTCCACGTTCGCCTTTTCGATGGTGCACGACTGGATGTGCTGGTTGATCTGCGCCACGTCCCGGTTGTCGGCGGTTCCACCGCCATACGACGAACCACCGGTGAGTGAACCGGGGTCGATTCCGAAGAACAGCGCGACGATGGTGATGATCAGACCGGCACCACCCCCGACGGCGATACGGCCCACACCGCCACCGCCACCACCACCGGAGACCGAGCCTGTGTCGAGTGGCCCGTCGCCCTGAAAAACCATCCCCGCTCCTCGCGTTCTGCGCCACGGCCCGACCGTCCCGCACCGTTGTCCGGTCCGGCAGGGTCGAGCATATTCGCCCACCTGCCCGGTTGCGGGTCGGTCCTGGTCACGACAGTAGGATGAGCCGAGATTCGCCTCGATCTCCATTGGGAAGGACTCCTGAGTGCTCCGCACGCATCTCGCCGGCTCGCTTCGTCGCGCCGACGCCTCGCAGACCGTCACCGTCGCCGGGTGGGTCGCGCGCCGCCGCGATCACGGTGGCGTGGTCTTCATCGATCTGCGCGACAGCTCCGGGCTGGTCCAGGTCGTCTTCCGCGACGAGGCGGTGGCAGAGGCCGCACACCGGTTGCGCGCAGAGTTCTGTGTCGCGGTCACCGGCGTCGTCGAGGTGCGCCCCGAGGGCAGCGAGAACCCGAACCTGCAGTCGGGCGAGATTGAGATCAATGCCGTCTCCCTCGAGGTCCTCAACGCCGCGGCGCCGTTGCCGTTTCAGCTCGACGAGAACCCGGGCGAGGAAGCGCGGCTGCACTATCGTTACCTCGACCTGCGCCGAGAGGGGCCGGCCCGCGCGCTGCGGCTGCGCTCCAAGGTGAACGCGGCCGCGCGTGGCGTACTCGCCGAGCACGACTTCGTCGAGGTGGAGACCCCGACCCTGACGCGATCGACGCCGGAGGGGGCGCGCGACTTCCTGGTGCCCGCCCGCCTACAGCCCGGCACGTTCTACGCCCTGCCGCAGAGCCCGCAGCTGTTCAAACAGCTGCTGATGGTCGCCGGGATGGAGCGCTACTACCAGATCGCCCGCTGCTATCGCGACGAGGATTTCCGTGCCGACCGGCAGCCCGAGTTCACCCAGCTCGACATCGAGATGAGCTTCGTCGATCAGGACGACGTGATCGCGCTGGCCGAAGACATCCTGCGCGCACTGTGGCAGCTGATCGGCGTCGAGATCACCTCGCCGATCCCACGGATCACCTACGCCGACGCGATGCGGCGGTTCGGCACCGACAAGCCCGACCTCCGGTTCGACATCGAACTCGTCGAGTGCACCGAGTACTTCAAGGACACGCCGTTCCGGGTGTTCCAGGCGCCCTACGTCGGCGCGGTGGTCATGCCCGGCGGCGCGTCGCAGCCACGCCGGCAGCTCGACGCCTGGCAGGAATGGGCCAAACAGCGTGGCGCCAAGGGACTGGCCTATGTCCTCGTGGGTGAGGACGGCGAACTGGGCGGCCCGGTCGCCAAGAACCTGTCCGACGCCGAACGCGCCGGGCTCGTCGAGCACGTGGGTGCGAAGCCAGGGGACTGTGTCTTCTTCGGCGCCGGCGCGGTCAAGTCGTCGCGCGCTCTGCTCGGTGCCGCCCGTGGTGAGATCGCCGATCGCCTCGGCCTGATCAAGGACGGCGACTGGGCGTTCACGTGGGTCGTCGACGCCCCACTGTTCGAACCGGCCGACGACGCGACGGCCTCCGGTGACGTCGCCGTCGGCTCCGGCGCCTGGACCGCCGTGCACCACGCGTTCACCGCCCCGAAGCCGGAATCGATCGAAGCTCTCGAATCCGACCCGGGTTCGGCGCTGGCCTACGCCTACGACATCGTGTGCAACGGCAACGAGATCGGCGGCGGTTCGATCCGTATCCATGAGCGTGACGTGCAGGAACGGGTGTTCGAGATCATGGGCATCGGCCACGACGAGGCGCAGGAGAAATTCGGCTTCCTCCTCGACGCCTTCGCCTACGGTGCGCCGCCGCATGGCGGCATCGCCTTTGGCTGGGACCGCATCACCGCGCTGCTGGCCGGGGAGAGTTCCATCCGCGAGGTCATCGCCTTCCCGAAGTCCGGTGGCGGCGTGGACCCGCTCACCGATGCACCGGCGGCGATCACTGCCCAGCAGCGCAAGGAGTCGGGAATCGACGCGAAGCCGATTCCGCGCAAACAGACCGGGACCGGCGACGGCCCTACGACCACCGAGTCGGCGGCTACCGCCGAACACACCACCGGCGAATCCTGACGTGGTCCACCGTCGGTCGATCCGGATATGTCATCCCGATCGGCCGACGGCGCTTCGGCTATGTCGGTGATGCCCACCGCAAACCCGGCATCGGATCGGTAATTGTGATGTGATTTCTGACCATGACGATCAAGGTGGCCCTCGAGCACCGCACGAGTTACGCATTCGATCGCCCGGTCAAGATCTTTCCGCATGTGGTGCGGCTGCGACCTGCGCCGCACTCGCGCACGCCGATCGAGGCGTACTCGCTCAATGTCGAACCGGCACAGCACTTCCTGAACTGGCAGCAAGATGCCTTCAGCAACTATCAGGCCCGGTTGGTGTTCCCGGAACCCTCGTCGGTGCTGTCGATCTCGGTGAGTCTGATCGCCGACCTCACCGCGATCAACCCGTTCGACTTCTTCATCGAGGACTGGGCCGAGAACTACGGTTTCGACTACCCCGAAGAGCTGCGCCACGATCTGGAGATCTTCTTGCGGCCCGTCGGCGTCAGCGAGGGGGAGTTCGTGGGTGCGCCGGTGCATCCGTCGGTCGCCGAATTCGCCGCGCGACACAAACCCACCGCCGAGATCCGGATCATCGACTTCCTGGTCGCGCTGAACCAGGCCGTCCAGCAGGCCGTCGGCTACACCGTCCGGCTCGAGGCCGGTGTCCAGACGCCCGAGCACACCCTGGCCAGTGGGATCGGATCCTGCCGTGATTCGGCGTGGCTGCTCGTCGCGATCCTGCGGGAACTGGGGCTTGCGGCGCGCTTCGTCTCCGGCTACCTGGTGCAGCTGACCTCCGACATCAAGTCGCTGGACGGCCCGTCGGGCCCCGACGCCGACTTCACCGACCTGCACGCCTGGACCGAGGTCTACCTGCCCGGCGCCGGCTGGGTGGGTATGGATCCCACCTCGGGCCTGTTCGCCGGCGAAGGCCACATCCCGCTCGCCGCCACCCCGAACCCGGGCGGTGCGGCACCGATCGCCGGTGCGACCGGTCCGTGTCACGCCACCCTCGACTTTTCCAACACGGTCACCCGATTCCACGAGGATCCCCGCGTCACGCTGCCCTACACCGCGTCGCAGTGGAAACGCGTGCAGGAACTCGGCGCCGACCTCGACCAGAAGATGGCGGACAACGATGTCCGGCTCACCATGGGCGGTGAGCCGACGTTCGTCTCCATCGACAATCAGACCGACCCCGAATGGAACACCGCCGCCGACGGCCCGCACAAGCGGGCGCTGGCCTCCGACCTCGCCGGGCGCCTCAAGGATGCCTACGCACCGACCGGGCTGGTGCAGCGCAGCCAGGGCAAGTGGTACCCCGGTGAACCGCTGCCGCGCTGGCAGATCGCGTTGCTGTGGCGCACCGACGGCCACCCCATCTGGCGTCGTCCCGAGTTACTGGCCGATCCGTGGCGCAATCGCGCCGCGGCGCAGGCCTCCATCGAAGTCGAGACCAGCGGCCCGGCGCCCGGCACGCGCGGTACCTCGGAGACCGCGCAGAAACTGCTGACCGCTTTTGCCGGCCGGCTCGGACTTCCGTTGTCGCAGGTGATGCCCGCATTCGAGGACCCGCTGGTGCGGATGCGGGAACTCGCCGCCCTCCCGCCCGGCGACCCCGGCGCCGATCCCACGCTGCGCACCGTCGTCACCTCCAAGCTCGCGGAGGCGGCGGTCGAGGCCGCCGACTCCGACGAGGACCTCGAACCACCGGCCGACACCACGCCGGCGCGGCGGGCACTGCTGGCCAAACTGGATGAAGCGGTGAATGCGCCGACGGCCTATGTGCTGCCGTTGAGCCGCTCCGAAGACGAGACCGCATGGCACAGTGCCCGCTGGACCACGCGCCGCGGACGGTTGGTGCTCACCCCGGGCACCTCCCCAGCAGGCCTGCGGTTGCCCCTGAACTCGTTGTCTTGGGGGCCCGCGCCGACCCTGTTCGAATCCGACCCGTCGGCCCGCCCCGACCCGCTGCCCGACGATCCCGCCGAAGCGTTGGGCGTGACGGTCCGCGAGATGGACCCCGCTGCCTTCGTGCCACGTAGCGCCGTGGTCGCCGAGATGCGTGGGGGAGTGCTGCACGTCTTCCTGCCGCCGACCGCCACGCTGGAGGAGTTCCTGGCCATCGTCGAGATGGTGGAGGAAGCCGCCACTGCCATCGACACCCCCGTGGTGGTCGAGGGGTACGGCCCGCCCACCGATGGTCGTCTCACCACGCTTACCGTGACCCCGGATCCGGGAGTCATCGAGGTCAACATCCAACCCACCAACAGCTTCGGAGAACAGTCCGAACTGCTGGAATCGCTATACGACCACGCGCGACGGGCCCGCCTCGGGACCGAGACCTTCGACCTGGACGGCAGTCACGGCGGCACCGGCGGAGGCAATCACATCACGCTGGGCGGGCCCACGCCCGCCGATTCCCCGATGCTGCGCCGACCGGATCTGTTGGTGTCGATGCTGACGTTCTGGCAGCGGCATCCGTCGCTGTCGTACCTGTTCTCCGGGCGGTTCGTCGGTACCACCTCACAGGCGCCCCGCGTCGACGAGGGGCGGGAGTCGTCGCTGTACGAACTCGAGATCGCGTTCGCCGAAATCGACCGACTCGCGGTGAAGGCAGCCGCCGGCGAAGGCGTCGACGCGCCCCCCAACCCGTGGGTGACCGATCGCGCGCTGCGACATCTGCTCACCGACATCACGGGCAACACCCACCGTGCGGAGTTCTGCATCGACAAGCTCTACAGTCCCGACTCGCCCCGCGGACGTCTGGGGCTGCTGGAGTTGCGGGCCTTCGAGATGCCGCCGCATCATCAGATGGCGATGGTGCAGTCGCTGCTGGTGCGCTCGCTGGTGTCCTGGTTCTGGGAACAGCCCTACCGCGGCCGACTGATCCGACACGGCGCCGACCTGCACGGCAAACACCTCCTCCCGCACTACGTCATCGCCGACATCGCCGCGGTCGCCGAGGAACTGCGCGAAGCCGGCTACGCATTCGATACGGCATGGCTCGATCCGTTCACCGAGTTCCGCTTCCCTCGGTTGGGGACTGTGCAGATCCGCGACCACGAGGTTGAACTGCGCGGCGCGATCGAGCCGTGGAACACCCTCGGCGAGGAGTCCACCGGTAGCGGCACCGCCCGCTACGTCGACTCGTCGATCGAGCGGGTGCAGGTACGGGTGCTCGGCGGCGACGACGACCGGTTCCTGCTCACGTGCAACGGTTACCCGATACCGCTGCGGCCCACCGGACGCACCGGCGAGCAGGTGGGCGGTATCCGCTTCCGCGCCTGGCAGCCGCCGAGCTCGCTGCATCCCACGATCACTGTTGACACCCCGCTGACCTTCGATCTGGTCGACACCGTCTCCGAACGATCCGTCGGTGGTGCCACCTACCACGTGGTGCACCCCGGCGGGCGGGCCTACGACCGTCCGCCGGTCAACGCCGTGGAAGCCGAATCACGACGCAACGGCCGCTTCGAGGCATCCGGCCACACGAGCGGTTCCGTCGACGTCGGGCTCCTGCGGGAGCGGCAGGCGCGCATCGCCACCGACACCGGGGTCCCGGCAATTCTGGATCTGCGTCGGGCACGTACAGTTCTCCGGTGACTGTTTCGTCGGACCACCCTGCCGGCGTCGGCCTGCCCGCGGTGTTCGACCGGTACCGTCCAGACGGTTCCGCCCTGTTCGACGTGGCACGACTCGCCGCGCCCACCGCATCACCGAGTGCGACGACTCCGTACGACGAGATGCTGGACACCGACGGTCGAGTGCGAACGGCGTGGACAGATCTGGTGGCCGGATACGGGCTGCGCGGAGACGCGCGACTGCGGTCCGCGGCCGGTCGGCTCGCCACCGCGATCGGCGACGAGGGTGTGGTCTACAACCAGGTCGTCGGTGGCGTCACGGTGGCGCGCGACTGGCAGGTCGACCCGGTACCACTGGTGGTCGACGGGGTCGACTGGTCCGATCTGGAAAAGGCGATCATCCAGCGATCGACAGTGCTCGACCTGTTGCTGCGCGACCTGTACCGCGACCAGAAGACCATCCGCTCGGGGCTGGTCCCACCCGAGATGGTGTTCGGCCACCCCGGCTACATCCGCAAGGCGGTACGCCTCGAACTGCCCGGTCCGCACGCGCTGTTCCTGCACGCGCTGGATCTGGGACGCGCCCCCGACGGCCGTTTCGAGGTCTTCGCCGACCGCACTCAGGCGCCGTCGGGCATCGGCTTCGCGATGATCGACCGTCGGCTGCTGTCGCGTACCTTCCCACAGCTGTTCCAGACGTGTGCACCTCGTCCGGTCACCAACTTCGCCGGCACCGTCCGGCTGGCCCTGTTCGACTACGCGCCACCCGGCGTCGATGACCCCACCGTGGCGGTGCTGAGTCCGGGCAGCATGTCCGAGACAGCCTATGACCAGGCATATCTGGCTGCGGTTCTGGGCTTCCCCCTCGTGGAGGGCAGCGACCTCACCGTGCGAGACGGGGTGGTCTACATGCGCTCGCTCGGCAAGTTCAAACGTGTCGACGTGCTGCTGCGGCGGATCGACGCGGAGTACGCCGACCCGCTGGACCTTCGCACCGACTCACGCCTGGGTGTCGCGGGCCTGGTGGAGGCCGTGTCGCGGGGCACGGTGACCGTGGTCAACACTCTCGGCAGCGGGGTGGTCGAGAATCCCGCCATCCACACGGTCCTGGACAGGCTGGCCCCGGTTCTCGTCGACGAGGAGCTCGCCTTACCGTCGGTGCCCACCTACTGGGCCGGCGATGACGTGCAGCGCGGAAAGATCCGTGCCGACCTCGACCACCTCGTGCTGACCAACTTCCGCACCGGCGAAGAGGTCGTGGCGCCGCTGGTCGACGCCGCGGCACGCGCCGAACTGGCCGCCCGCGTCGAGGTCGAGTCCTGGCAGTGGGTGGGACGGGAGCTGCGTTCCTATTCGGTGGCGCCGAGCATGACACCCGGCCGAAACGACGCGCCGGGTGCCGGTTCGGTACGGCCCGCGCCGGTCGGCATCCGAGCCTTCAGCGTCGCGCAGGGCCCCACCTACGCGGTGATGCCCGGTGGTCTCGGTGCCGTGTTGACCGATGGACCCGCGGGAGCTGCACAACGTACGATCGCCGCCAAGGACGTCTGGGTCACCAGCTCGGACATCGGCGGTCACGTGTCGCGGCGTTCGACCACCACGGCGACCGGGGCGGTCGACGAAGCGGTGTCGCGGGGCGCGGTGCGGCATGCCCGCGCACTCGAATACTCCGACGTCGCAGCGGCGGCCAGCCCACGCGTGCTGGCCGACCTGTTCTGGTTCGGTCGCTACGGTGAGCGCACCGAGGCCACCACCCGGCTGGCGAAAGTGGCCCGCGAGCGCTACCAGGAGGTGCAATACCGGCCCTGGATGAGCGGTACCGCGGCCGTGCCGCTGGTGCTGCATGCCGCCGCCACCGTGACCGGAACTGCCGCCTACCTGCGGACCGCCGAGCTCACCGCCGAGGCCGAGGACGGCACGCCGAGCCCGCAGCGGGTCGTCGACGCGATCGCGAAACTGACCGATCTCACCGTGGCGCGGGTCGTGCCGGGAACGATCGCGCACTCGGCAGAGCGGTTGGTGTCGACCGCCCGCGCGGTGCGCGACCAGATGTCGACGAGCACGTGGATGGTGCTGGCGCCGGTCGAACGCGCCATCGAGCAGCTCGCTGCCCAGGTCCGCGCGGCCCGCGAGACCGGCGGCACCGATGCGGGGCTCGACCTCGGTTCCGAACTGGGTCACACCCACGACGAGGTGCTCCACGGTGTGCTGGCCCTGGCCGGTCTGCAGGCCGACTCGATGGTGCACGACGCCGGGTGGCGGTATCTGGACATCGGCCGACGTATCGAACGAGCGGTCAACCTGGCCGAGTTGACCCGCGCCCTCTTCGTCGAACATCACGACCGGGAGGTCGAACAGACGCTGCTGGAGTCATTCCTGGTCGCCAACGAGTCGTCGGTCATCTACCGGCGCCGTAACCGCGGCCTCTACCAACTCGACGCCGTCGCCGAGCTGCTCTTCTTCGACGAGACCAACCCACGAGCGATGGTCTTCCAGTTCAACCGGCTCCAGGAGAACCTCGGCGCCCTGCCGGATGCGCTGCGATCCGCGGCCGCCGAACGCATCATCGAGGATCTCATCGCCGAATTGCGCCGCTCGGACCCGGACGATCTGGCCACCGTCGACACCGCAGGCCGACGGACCGACCTCGAGGAGTTGATGACCGCCATCGGTGCCGGGGTGCGCGAGCTGTCCGACGTGCTCAACCGGACCCGATTCGCACCGCCGCGCGAGGCGCAGCCCATCTGGGGCGGGGGAGGTGCGCTGTGATGAGCAGTCCCGAGCAGGGCCGGGCCGTCGAACCCGGTGCCACCCGCCGGTATCGGGTGATGCACCGAACCCGCTACACCTACGACGACGTCGTGTCGTCGTCGTACGGGCGGTGCTACCTCACGCCGCGCGACCTGCCCGGTCAGCGAGTGCTGGACGCCGAGGTGAGGATCGATCCGGAACCCGACGACTGGTCCACCGGGGTGGACGTGTACGGCAACAGTGACTCGTACTTCCATGTGCGCAGCAACCACGACGAGCTGACGGTGACCGCCACATCCGTCGTCGAGGTCGACCCACCCGACGCCACCGTGCTGTTGTCGGCGGCTGCGCTCGGACCGTGGGAGCTGGCGCGCCCGGCTGCTGCCGGGGTGGCCGGGGCGGCCGCCACCGAGTACGTCCTCGATCTGTACCCGCCGGAGATCACCGCTGCGGTCCGCGAGTACGCGGGCGACGTGTTCACTCCCGGTCGGCCGATGATCGAGGCGGTCACTGACCTCACCGGACGCATCTACCGTGACTTCGACTACAAGTCGGGATCGACGGCCATCAGCACCCGGGTCGACACCGTGATGCAGCGGCGGATGGGCGTCTGCCAGGACTTCGCGCGGGTCGCGATCGCATGCCTGCGTTCGGTCGGGCTCGCTGCACGCTACGAATCCGGCTACCTCGCGACCGACCCGCCACCGGGTCGCGAACGCATTTTCGGCGCCGATGCCAGCCACGCGTGGGCGGCCGTGTGGTTGCCCGATGACCACTGGGTGGCCTTCGATCCCACCAACGACAAACTCGTGGACGAGCGGCACGTCACCGTCGCGTGGGGGCGCGACTACGATGACGTACCGCCGCTACGGGGTGTGATCTACACCGAGTCGAAGAAGAGCCGGATCGACGTGTCGGTGGACGTGAGTCCCATCGAGAGCGCACCCGATGAGGTGCCCGAGACATCGATCGGCGTCACCGACTGATCCCGCGCTGGTCACGGGCTCGCGACGATGGTGGTCCGAACGTACGACATGTGCTGACGTGGAGTCTTAACGGCGCGACCCTTGTTGTGCGAGACAAGATCTGGGGTTTTTGGAGGGGTTGCGTGCGGCAACTGGGTTGCAGATGGATGAAGACGACGACACCGCGATCGCGGATTGGGTAGGTTGGTAGACGACATGACGGTAATAACTGAGAGTCGCATCACCAGTGTGGTGCGTGCAGCCGAGGCGGTGCTGTCGCACCGGGCCGGCGCCCCCGTCACCCTCGCCGACCCAGAAGACCTCGGCGGCAGCGGCCGTACGGTCGTGGTCCGGGCGCGGGTGCTGGCCAACCCCTTGTCGATGGACCGCACGCTGGTCATCAAGGTGCTCCCCGCCGACGAGGATCCGCGCGCATTCCACCGCGAGCTCGCGTCCTACAAGTACGCCAATGCGTTGCCGAGTGAGTCCCGGCCGGGACCACAGCTGATCGCCTCTGATTCGGAGACCCGGGTGTTGGTGCTCACCGACCTGGGACACGGGCGCTCGATGAACTCACTGCTGGCAGGCCCCGACGCTGCCGACGCCTCCCATGCGGTCAGCGCGTGGGGGCAGGCGCTCGGGCGGATGCATGCCGCGACGGTCGGCGGAGAGATCGACTTCCTCGCCATCCTGCGTCGCGACGCGGCGGGTTCCGAGGATGTCGACATCCTGGCCGAATCGGCCGGTCGCGCGATCGCCGACGCGCCCGCACAGTTGTCACGGCTGGGAGTGGACCTTCCCGACGACATCCGGGACCGCCTCGCCGCGGCGTGCACCCTGTTCGTCGACGGCGATCACCGCGCTTTCAGCCCGTCGGACGTCGGCCCGGAGAACATCCTGCTCAACGATGACGGCGTCCAGTTCATGGACTACGAATGGGGTGGATTCCGGGACGCGACCCTCGACATCGCCTACGCCCTGGTCACCTGCGGCGCGCAACTGTCACCGGTCAACGCCGGGCACCGGGCGGATCTGGAGATCGCGCTCGTGGACGCGTGGCGATCCGAGGTCCACGCCATCTGGCCGTCGCTGGGCCGCGACGCCGACTGCGCCCGCAAGATCCTCACCGCACGACTGCTGTGGACCTGGCTGTCGACGACGTGGATGCTGCCGGCCAAGGACGCCTCCACGGCTGCGGAGATCGATCAGTTGAATCAGGCCGGCTTCGCGATCAGTCCGGCCGGCTACACCCACGACTGGGCGTTGCACACCAACGATCCGCGAGTCGTCGTGGCCCGGTGGACCGACCTGTCCGCCGCTGCGGTGCGCGGTGGTGATCCGACGATCGCCGAGTTCGCCGCGCAACTAGGGGCGGCCTTGCAGCGCACCTGGCTCACCTGACCCGGTATGGATGGGCTCTTCGACCCTCCGCCCGGCCCGATCGCCGCGCCCGGTGGTGGTGCGGTGACCGGCGGTGCGCTGACGAGCACGCCGTCGCCGTCTGCGCCGCTGGCGGTGCGGATGCGGCCACAGTCGCTCGACGAGATCGTCGGTCAGCAGCATCTGCTGGGCGCCGGCTCCCCGCTGCGTCGCCTGATCAACGGTTCCGGTGCGGCGTCGGTGATGCTCTACGGACCGCCGGGTACCGGCAAGACCACCATGGCCGCGTTGATCTCGCGCGCCACCGGTGGCCGGTTCGAGGCCCTGTCGGCGTTGTCGGCCGGGGTCAAAGAGGTCCGAGCCGTCATCGACGTGGCACGACGGCGGTTGGTCGACGGTCAGCAGACGGTGTTGTTCATCGACGAGGTCCATCGGTTCTCCAAGACACAGCAGGATGCGCTGCTCGATGCAGTGGAGAACCGCATCGTGCTGCTCGTCGCCGCCACCACCGAGAATCCGTCCTTCTCGGTGGTCGCGCCGTTGCTGTCGAGGTCTCTGGTGTTGCAGCTGCGGTCCTTGACCGACGCCGACATCCGCGAGGTGCTCACCCGGGCCATCACCGACCCCCGGGGACTCGACGCCGGTGTCGAGGTCACCGACGCCGCGCTCGATCATCTGGTCGCGGTGGCCGGCGGTGACGCGCGCAGAGCGCTGACCGCACTGGAGGCCAGTGCGGATGCGGCACTGCGGGGCGACGACCGTGCACGCGACCCCGACGACGACCCGACTGATGCCGACCCGACCGACGATGCCGACCCGACCGACGACGAATCGACGTTCGAATCCGGGGCGTCCGCTGCGCCCGTGATCGACATCGCCGACGTGGAGGCCGCGATCGACCGCGCTGCGGTCCGCTACGACCGCGACGGCGACCAGCACTACGACGTCACCAGCGCGTTCATCAAATCGATCCGCGGTTCCGATGTCGACGCCGCGCTGCACTATCTCGCCCGGATGATCGTCGCGGGGGAGGACCCGCGATTCATCGCGCGGCGGCTGATGATCCATGCCAGCGAAGACATCGGTATGGCCGATCCGATGGCACTGCAGACCGCCGTCGCCGCAGCGCAGGTGGTCGCCCTGGTGGGCATGCCGGAGGCCCGCCTGGCACTGACCCAGGCGACCATCCACCTGGCGACCGCGCCCAAGTCCGCCGGAGTGGTATCGGCGATCGGTGCCGCGATCGCCGACGTCGAAGCAGGCAAGTCGGGTGCGGTGCCGGCGCATCTGCGGGACAGCCACTATGCGGGGGCACAGGGTCTGGGCAGCGGGATCGGCTATCGCTACCCTCACGACGACCCCGATGGAGTGCTCGCGCAGCAGTATCCCCCCGACGATCTCGTCGGCGTCGACTACTACCAGCCGACCGATCACGGCAATGAGCGAGAGATCGGCCCGCGACTGGGCAAGTTGCGTTCCATCGTGCGGGGTGTCACCAGCCGGGCGCGCCGACGGTAGGCTGGTGTGTCGACCAGCCCGGACACGAGATCACCGGGGCAGCGGGACGTCGACGGCGTGACCGACCACCACTTCAAGGACGAACTCAGTGCAGACGCATGACATCAGGCAGCGCTTCCTGGATCACTTCATCAAGGCGGGCCACACCGAGGTGCCCAGCGCCTCGCTGGTCCTCGACGATCCGAACCTGCTGTTCGTCAATGCCGGCATGGTCCCGTTCAAGCCGTACTTCCTGGGCGAGCAGACCCCGCCGTTCGACCGTGCGACCAGCGTCCAGAAGTGTGTGCGCACCCTCGACATCGAGGAGGTCGGCATCACCACCCGGCACAACACCTTCTTCCAGATGGCGGGCAACTTCTCGTTCGGTGACTACTTCAAGCGCGAGGCGATCGGGTTCGCCTGGTCGCTGCTGACCAACAGTGTCGACGAGGGCGGCTACGGGATCGACCCGGAGAAGCTGTGGCCCACCGTCTACCTCGACGACGACGAGGCCGAATCCATCTGGCACGACGAGATCGGGGTACCCGCCGAGCGCATCCAGCGTCGGGGGCTCAAGGACAACTACTGGTCGATGGGCGTGCCCGGCCCGTGCGGCCCGTGCTCGGAGATCTTCTACGACCGCGGACCCGCCTACGGTGTCGAGGGCGGGCCCGAGGCCGACGAGGACCGCTACATCGAGATCTGGAATCTCGTCTTCATGCAAAACGTCCGCGGCCCGGGCGGCGGCAAGGACAACTACGAGATCCTGGGTCCGCTGCCCAAGAAGAACATCGACACCGGTCTGGGCATCGAGCGGGTCGCCTGCATCCTGCAGGGTGTCGACAATGTCTACGAGACCGACCTGCTCAAGCCGATCATCGACCTGGCGTCCCGGCTGACCGGTCGCGCCTACGGGGCCGGCAACCACGACGACGACGTGAAATTCCGGGTGATCGCCGACCACGCCCGCACCGCCGCACTGCTGATCGGCGACGGGGTCCTGCCCGGCAACGACGGACGTGGCTATGTGCTGCGCCGATTGCTGCGGCGCGTGGTCCGGTCGGTGCGGCTGTTGACCGCCGGGAGCGAAGCGAGCGGGACGGCTCCGGCAGCGGCGGATCAGCCGACGATGGGCGACATCATCTCGCTGGTCGTCGACACCATGTCGCCGTCCTATCCGAACCTCGCCGAGCAGCGTGAGCACATCGTCGATGTCGCCGTCGCCGAGGAAGCCTCGTTCAGCAAGACCCTCGCCGCCGGCTCGAAGTTGTTCGCCGACGCCGCAACGGCCACCAAGGCCGCCGACCGTTCGACGATCAGCGGTGACGACGCGTTCACCCTGCACGACACCTACGGATTCCCGATCGACCTCACCCTGGAGATGGCCGCCGAGGCCGGCCTCTCGGTCGATCGTGAGGGGTTCACCGAGCTCATGGCCGAGCAGAAGCAGCGTGCCAAGGCCGATGCGACGGCCCGCAAATCCGGCCATGCCGACCTGTCGGTGTACCGTGAGTTCCTCGACCGTGGGCCCACCCTGTTCACCGGGTTCGACGAACTCATCTCCGAGGCGACCGTCCTCGGCCTGGTCGCCGATGGCGCCCGCGTGCAGAGCGCAACGCCGGGCCAGGAGTTGGTGGTGGTACTCGACCGCAGCCCGCTCTATGCCGAATCCGGTGGCCAGATGGCCGACGTCGGCACCATCACCACCGGTGACGGTGTCCGGTTGCGCGTCACCGACGTGCAGAAGGCGGGCAAGTCCGTCTGGCTGCACAAGGTCACCGTCGACGAAGGTGAGATCGCCGAGGGGGATGAGGTCATCGCCGCGGTGGACCAGTCCTGGCGCCGCGGAGCGACGCAGGGCCACTCCGGCACGCACATGGTGCACGCCGCGCTGCGTGAGGTGCTCGGACCCACCGCCACCCAGGCCGGCTCGCTCAACCGTCCGGGATATCTGCGCTTCGACTTCCACTCCGGCAAACCGTTGTCGGACAGTCAGCGTCGCGAGATCGAGGAGATCAGCAACGCCGCCGTGGAGGCCAACTATCCGGTGCACACCTTTGAGACCGGGCTGACCGAGGCCAAGCAGATGGGCGCAGTCGCGTTGTTCGGTGAGAACTACGGGGACGTCGTACGCGTCGTCGAGATCGGCGGGCCGTTCTCGATGGAGTTGTGCGGCGGCACACACGTCGCGTCGTCGGCGCAGATCGGTCCGGTGACCGTGATCGGCGAGTCGTCGGTTGGTTCGGGGATCCGGCGTGTCGAGGCCTACGTGGGCATGGATTCGTTCCGGTACCTGTCCAAGGAACGGGCCCTGATGGCCGGCCTGGCGTCCTCGCTGAAGGTGCCGTCGGACGAGGTGCCCGACCGTGTCGAGCAATTGGTGTCACGCCTCAAGGACGCCGAACGTGAGGTCGAGCGGCTGCGTGCGGACTCGGCTCGCGCTGCCGCCGGCGGTCTGATCGATGCGGCAACCGTGTCGGGCGACACCCTGCTCGTGGGTGGACTGGTGCCCGGCGGGCTTGACGCCAACGGTCTGCGGGGTCTGGCGACCGATCTGCGCGGCAAGGTCGCCGATCGACTCGCGGTGATCGCGCTGTTCGCACCGAGTGCCGACGGCACCAAGGTGCCGTTCGTGGTCGCGACGACGGAATCCGCCCGGAGCCACGGCATCAAGGCAGGTGACCTCGTGAAAGAGGTCGCCCCCCTCGTCGGGGGCCGTGGCGGCGGTAAACCCGACCTGGCGCAGGGAGCCGGCTCGGACCCGGCCGGGGTCGAACCGGCCATGGGCCGGATCCGCGACGTCGTGCGGGATCGATGACCTGGACTCGCGGACGGCGTCTGGGGGTCGACGTCGGTTCGGTGCGTATCGGGATCGCCGTGTGCGACCCCGACGGCATTCTCGCCACCCCGGTCGAGACGGTACGGCGTACGGCCGGTGGTCACTCGGATCTCACGCGGATCGCCGCGCTGGTCGAGGAATACGAGGCCGTCGGTGTCGTGGTGGGGTTACCCAAGACTCTGCGCAACGAGAGTGGTACCGCAGCCGGACTGGCGCGGGAGTTCGGTGACCTCCTCGCCGAGCGCATCGCGCCCGTGACGGTCGAGTACCACGATGAACGACTGACCACCGTCACCGCGAGCCAGGCCCTGCGAGCGAGTGGACGCAACGCCAAGTCCTCGCGTGCCGTGATTGATCAGGCGGCCGCGGTCGCTATCCTGCAAGGGTGGCTGGACTCGCGACGATGACTTCTGCATGCGTCCGTCCAGACGGCACAACGCAATTCGCGATCACGAAGACTGCGTGTCCCGCGACCGAATCATGCCCGACCCGGGGAGGAATCGCTCGGTGACCGACGAACGCCACCGACCGAGGCGGCACGATCTGTCCGACCAACCCACCGAACAGCTCGATCTCGAGCGGTTGCGGTACTTCACCCAACCCGCCGACGGAAAGCCCTCCACACGCCACCGGCGGCGCCGGGCCGTGCCGGGTGACCCGACGATGACCGGGCCGCAACCAACGGTGCAGCCGCCCGCGACGACGGGTTCCGGTGGAGCCCGCGGCATCGATCCGCAGGCCCACGACGCACCCGCACCAACCACCGGGCCGACGCCGTCCTCACCGCCGTCACCGTCGGCGGCTACCGGCGGGTGGCCGGCTCCGCCGCCCGCAGGGCGACCGGGCCGACCGCAACCCGAACGGGTGGCGCCACGCCGCCTACCGCCACGTCAACCCGTCGATCATTTCCACGAACCCGACAACGCCATTCCGGTTCGCGGTGGCGAGTTCGACGACCCCATGCGGCGCGCCGTGCCCCACCGGGTTCCGCCGCGACCCGTTGCGGCGCCCCCCAACGTGCTCGACGAGGACCGTGCGGACGCCGGTGACAGCGCCGAGGGTGTCCTGGACCTCTGGGACGACCGCGACGATCCGGAATCGGTGAACCCCGGGCGCCGTGACGGCGGCCGGACCCGCCGTTCGGGCGCGGGGAAGTCGGGACGTACTCGGCCGGCCACCGCGGGTCGGCTCCGCAAGCGTGTCGTGTTGGCGATCGTGCTCACCTGCATGCTGATCCTGGTCGTCGGCGTCGGTTTCGTCGGTCTGCGAGCCTTCGGGGTCTTCGAGAACACCAAGGACTACACCGACGCCGCGGGCACTGCCGACGTGATCGTGGACATCCCGGAGAACTCGACGCTGATGGACTTCGGCCAGATCCTCGAGGACAACGATGTGGTCGGTAGCGTGCAGGCGTTCATCAACGCCGCCGACGGACAGCCGATGTCCGGCGGGTACTACAAGCTGCGCACCCAGATCCCGGCAGCGACGGCGGTAGAGATGATGACCGACGACACCGCGCACCGGGTCGGGCGCATGGTGGTGCCCGAGGGGCTGCAGCTCGACAACAAGGAGGGGGTCGACGGCAAGATCACTCCGGGCATCTTCCAGATGATCGAGAACGCCACAGCGGTCACCGTGAACGGGGAGCGCATCGGTACCGACGTCGCCGAGCTGGAACAGGCAGCGGCGCAGGACACCCCCGAACAGCTCGGCGTGCCCGACTGGGCGCGTGCGGAGGTGCAGAATCTGGACGGAGATCATCGGCGGATCGAGGGCCTCATCGCGCCGGGCACCTGGGAGACCATCGACCCCAACGATTCGGCGACGTCGATCCTGCACGATCTGATCACGGCCAGCACATCTCGATTCGAGCAGTGGGGTCTGCTCGAACCACACGACTCGGGGTTGACCCCGTACCAGACGCTGGTCGCCGCGTCGGTCGTCGAACGGGAGGTCACCGACCCCGACGACTATGCCAAGGTCGCCCGGGTGATCCTCAACCGCCTGGACAAAGGTCAGCGGCTGGAGATGGACTCCACCGCCAACTACACCGCCGAGGTCACCAACATCGACGTCTACGGTGAGGCCTACCGCGCCGACAACGTGTGGAACACCTACCGCATCGAAGGCCTGCCGGCTACGCCGATCGGTGCGGTCGGGGAGCGTGCGCTGACCGCCGTGGAGTACCCGACCCCCGGAAACTGGCTCTACTTCGTGACCATCGATCGGGACGGCACCACGCTGTTCGCCGACACCTTCGAACAGCACAAACGCAATCGTGAGCAGGCCTGTGAGAACCAGTTGCTGACCACCGGGTGCAGTTGACGACGATGACATCCACCACACGCCGGGCCGCCGTGCTCGGATCCCCGGTCGGGCACTCGCGTTCCCCGGACCTGCACCTGGCCGCCTACCGGGCGCTCGGGCTCACCAATTGGACCTATGACCGCATCGAGTGCACCGCCGAAGCGTTGCCGGAGTTGGTGTCGGGGCTGGGGCCGGAGTTCGTCGGGTTGTCGGTGACCATGCCGGCCAAGCTGGCGGCGTTGGCGTTCGCCGACGAATGCACGGCTCGTGCAGAGCTGGTCGGCTCGGCGAACACGTTGGTGCGCACCGAGCGGGGCTGGCGGGCCGACTGCACCGACATCGATGGAATGGCCGGCGCCCTCTCCGAAGTGGGGGCCGACGCGCAGGTCAACGCCACCGCAACGATGATCGGAAACGGGGGCACGGCGTTGCCGACGGTCGCCGCGCTCGCCGACCTCGGGTTCACCGACCTGGCCGTCGTGGCCCGAGACGCGGGACGCGCAGAGCCGGTCATCGATCTCGCGCAGCGACTCGGCCTGACGGTGTCGGTGTTGCCTTTCCACGCCGACCATGTGCTCGCCGAGCGCGCGCGCATCAGCGGGGTGGTGATCTCGACAGTGCCCGCGAGTGGCGCCGACGCCCTGGCGGGTGCGCTCGCCGGGGCTCCACGGCTGGTCGACGTCATCTACGACCCATGGCCGACGCCGCTGGCCGAGGCGGTATCCGCCGCCGGTGGCCACGTCGTCGGCGGGTTGGTGATGTTGCTGAATCAGGCATACAGCCAGGTCGAGCAGTTCACCGAGATGCCGGCGCCGCGCGAGACGATGGCCGCCGCGCTCGGCGCGATCTGAGCCGCCGCCGTAACGCGTCGACGGTGACTCGTCGACCAATCCATCCACAGGCCGGGACCGGTCCACAAGCGGCGGACGCGGGCAACGCCGCCGCCGCGGCGTGGCGGGCACGGTGGGTCGATGGCCACCGTTCTCGTCCTCTGCTGGTTGGCGACCATCGCCGAGCGCGACCGCCGCACGGGGCGCATCCCGGTGGCGTTGATGTGGCCGGGTCTCGTGATACCGGTCACGCTCATCCCCACGGACCCGACGGTGGCGGCCGCAGCGACACTCGCCGCGGTCCCGTATCTGATCGCGGCGCTCGTGGGACACGGCGGCGGTGGTGACATCAAGTTGGCCTTCGCCATCGGCGGGCTGGTCGCCGATCCGACCCTCGCCTTGCTGGTGGTGCTCCTCGCCGCGACACTCGGGGGTCTCGATCATTTGTGGGTGCGCTCGGGTGGTCCGCGGCCGCACGCTCCGGCGCTCGTGGCCGCCGCCGTCATCGGGCTGGGCCTCGGCTGAGGGCACCGCACTCGTGCGGGTGGGATGCGCGCACCGCAGGTCGATGGTCGCATGGAACAATTGAGCACTGTGTTGCGCTGGATGACTGCCGGAGAATCGCATGGCCCGGCCCTGGTAGCCCTGATCGAAGGCATGGTGGCCGGTGTCGAGGTCACCTCGACCGACATCGCCGAACAACTCGCCCGCCGCCGGCTCGGTTACGGCCGTGGCGCCCGGATGAAATTCGAGGCGGACAAGATCACCATCGTCGGTGGACTCCGCCACGGCCGCACCATGGGCGGCCCGGTGGCCGTCGAGATCGGTAACACCGAGTGGCCCAAATGGGAGACGGTGATGGCCGCCGACCCGGTGGATCCGGCCGAGCTGGAGGGCAGCGCGCGCAATGCGCCGCTGACTCGGCCGCGCCCCGGCCATGCCGATTACTCCGGGATGCTCAAGTACGGGTTCGACGACGCTCGGCCCGTGTTGGAGCGGGCGAGCGCGCGCGAGACCGCCGCCCGCGTCGCCGCCGGGACCGTGGCTCGCAACTTTCTGCGGCAGGTCCTGGGTATCGAGGTGCTCTCGCACGTCATCTCGATCGGCGCCAGTGAACCCTACGACGGTCCGGCGCCGCGTCACGGCGACCTCACCGCCATCGACGAGAGTCCGGTACGCGCCTTCGATTCCGCATCCGCGGATCGGATGATCGCCGAGATCGAGGCGGCCAAGAAGGACGGCGACACCCTCGGTGGTGTGGTCGAGGTGGTCGCCACGGATGTGCCGGTCGGCTTGGGCTCGCATGTAAGCGGCGAGACGCGACTGGATGCACGACTGGCCGGTGCGTTGATGGGCATCCAGGCGATCAAGGGGGTCGAGGTCGGCGACGGGTTCACCACCGCCCGGCGGCGCGGCAGTCAGGCCCACGACGAGATGGTGCCGGGACCGGACGGGGTGCTTCGCTCGACGAACCGGGCCGGTGGCCTCGAAGGCGGGATGACCAACGGCGAGGACCTGCGTGTGCGGGTCGCGATGAAGCCCATCTCAACGGTGCCGCGCGCACTGGCCACCGTCGACATGGCGACCGGAGACGAGGCGGTCGCCATCCATCAGCGCTCCGATGTGTGCGCGGTCCCCGCCGCCGGCGTGGTCGCCGAGGCGATGGTCGCCCTCGTCCTGGCCCAGGCGGCGCTGGAGAAGTTCGGTGGCGACTCGGTCGCCGAGACCGCCGACAACGTTGCCGCCTACCGCAAACGCGTCGACGCCCGGTTCCCACGTTCATGACCGGAGAGTTCACCGACCGCGGGCCGTCGGCCGTCCTGATCGGATTCATGGGGGCCGGTAAGTCGACGGTGGGTCGTATCCTCGCCGACCGGCTGGGAGTCGATTTCGTCGACACCGACTCCGAGATCGTTCGCACCACCGGCCGCAGCATCCCGGACATCTTCACCTCCGACGGGCCCCAACATTTCCGCGAGATCGAACGCGACGTGGTGCTCGACGTGTTGCGCACCCATCGCGGCGTGGTGGCCCTCGGCGGTGGGGCCGTGATGACCCCTGCGGTCGAGTCCGCGCTCGCAGGTCACCGGGTGATCTATCTGCGCATCGATGCCGATGCGGGCTTCGCCCGGGTCGCCGACAGCGATCGGCCGCTGATCGCCGGAGACGATCCGCACGCGCGCTACGCCGAGCTGCTCGCCGCGCGCGACGACACCTATGTACGTGCGTCGGTGTTCGTCGTCGATGCGGGCGCCGGTGAGCCCGATACGGTGGCCGATGTCATCCTGACCCGACTGGCCCACGCCCTGACGGGCGAGAGAGTGGGAGAAAGGCCGTGACTTCATGAGTGGGGACCACACGACCGAACCGACGGCGATCACCGTGAACGCCGGATCACCCTATGACGTGATCATCGGCCGCGGCCTGCTCGACGACGTCGGCCTCGCCGCCACCGGGGCCGACCGGATCGCGATCCTGTATCAGCCCACGTTGGCCCAGACCGCCGAACAGGTCCGGGCTTTCCTGGCGGACAAAGGATTCGACGCCCACCGGGTGGAGATCCCGGACGCGGAAGCGGGCAAAGACCTGTCGGTGGCGGCGTTCTGCTGGGATGTCTTCGGACGGATCGGCCTCAAACGCAACGACAAGGTGATCAGCCTGGGTGGGGGAGCGGCCACCGATTTGGCCGGTTTCGTCGCGGCCACCTGGATGCGCGGCATCGGCGTGATCCACATCCCGACAACTCTGCTGGCGATGGTCGATGCGGCGGTGGGCGGTAAGACCGGCATCAACACCGATGCCGGCAAGAACCTGGTGGGTTCGTTCCACGAGCCCGACGCGGTGTTGATCGACACCGCAACCCTGGAGACCGTCCCGCACAATGAGGTGGTCGCCGGCCTCGCCGAGGTCATCAAGACCGGCTTCATCGCCGACCCGGTGATCCTCGACCTCATCGAGGCCGACCCCGGTGCCGCCGTCGACACCAGTGGTCCGGTACTGCCCGAGCTGATCCGACGCTCGGTGCAGGTGAAGGCCGACGTCGTCTCGGCCGATCTGAAGGAGTCGTCGCTGCGCGAGATCCTCAACTACGGACACACCCTGGGGCATGCCATCGAGCGTCGCGAGCGTTATCGCTGGCGCCACGGCGCCGCGGTGTCGGTGGGTCTGGTGTTCGCCGCCGAGCTCGCCCGGCTCGCCGGCCGTCTCGACGACGAGACCGCCGACCGCCACCGGTCGGTGCTGGATCTGGTGGGTCTGCCGACGACCTACGATCCGGACGCGCTGCCGGACCTGCTGGAGACCATGTCGGGAGACAAGAAGAACCGTTCGGGGGTGTTGCGCTTCGTCGTCCTCGACGGTCTCGCCAAACCGGGTCGGCTCGAAGGACCCGACCCGGGCCTCATCGCCGCGGCGTACTCTGCGATCGCCGGCGAGGCCCCGGCATCCGGCGGCGTCCTGCTCTGACGCCTTGCTTCCTCAGGGCGGGGTGGCCCCGAGCGTGCGGATGGCTCAGCTCGCCGCGTGCTCCGGATCGCGATCCGGGTGAACCGACCAGTCGTCGTCGGCCGCGGACTTGCGCTGGTCGCGACGGACGAGCCAGCGGCCGACCGCCGCACCCATGAAGGCCGGTACGAACACCAGTAGTGCGGTGAACGACCCGCCGGCGATCACCTCGATGAACAGGCTGGCCTCGCCGATACCGGCGAA
This sequence comes from Gordonia aquimaris, assembly GCF_026262595.1. Classification (NCBI taxonomy): domain Bacteria; kingdom Bacillati; phylum Actinomycetota; class Actinomycetes; order Mycobacteriales; family Gordoniaceae; genus Gordonia; species Gordonia aquimaris. Next base: position 45,542 of record NZ_JAPKFM010000013.1, read on the forward strand.
CACGAACCGACCGAGGAACCAGCCGATCACGCCGGACGCGACACCGGCGAGCAGGCCCGCCTGCAGCCACCGCACGGTCAGGTCCGCGTAGTCGTCGGGGTCCGGGTTGGCGCGAGCGTCGGCGACACCGTCGAACCCGCCCCACACCAGCGCGACGAGCACCACGGCTGCGATGGCGATGGTCTTCCACACGGTGGTGTGCAGCGGTGCATTGACCACCGCCACACCGAGAAGCACACGGGCTATGACGTGTACGGCGGTCATCACCAGACCGCGCGGCAACCACGAAGACATAACGGACAGGGTACGCAACGTGGAACGTGTTCGAAAACACATCCCGTCCAACCGGCGTGGGCGCGGCGGTCCCACCGGGACCGCGAGTGGCGCGCGGTAGCGTGAAGGGATGTCCGCCACAGCCATGACCAGCGACTATCGGGCCCGCCGCGACCGCTTTCGTGACCAACTCGCCGGATCGGACCGTCCGGTGGATGCGTTCGTGGTCAGCGATCTGATCAATGTCCGCTACCTGACCGGGTTCACCGGCTCCAACGCCGCACTGCTCATCGGTGCCTCGCCCGAGGCCGACCGGATCTCTACCGACGGCCGCTACCGCACCCAGGTGGCCGAGCAGTCCGGTGATCTCGAGGCGATCATCGCCCGCGACTGTCTCACCGAACTCGCCCGCCGGGCACGCGCCGCAGGCGCTGTCACCGTCGGGTTCGAAGCCGACGCGGTCACGGTCGCAGCCCACGACGCCCTGGTCGACGCGCTCGACGACGACAACGGGGTGGTGCCGGAGTTGGTCGCGCACACCGGAGCGGTGCAGCGACTGCGCATCGTCAAGGACGCCGGCGAGATCGAGCTGCTGCGGGCGGCCTGCACCATCGGCGACAAGGCGTTGGCGACCATCATCGAACGGGGTGTGATCCACGTGGGTGCCACCGAACGCGAGGTGGCCCGGTCTCTCGAGTGGGAGATGTACGCACTCGGCGCCGATGACATCGCGTTCGAGACCATCGTCGCGGCCGGGCCGAACTCGGCGATCCCGCACCATCGGCCGACCCAGGACGTGCTCGCCGACGGCGACTTCGTCAAGATCGACTTCGGCGCGGTGGTCGGTGGCTACCACTCGGACATGACGCGCACCTACGTGCTCGGACGCGCCTCCGACTGGCAACGCGAGATCTACGACCTGGTCGCACGCGCACAGGCAGCCGGTCGTGCGGCGTTACGGCCGGACGCAGACCTGCGCGATGTCGATGCCGCGGCGCGGTCGGTGATCGCCGATGCGGGGCACGCCGAGCACTACGTGCACGGGCTCGGTCATGGCGTCGGACTGCAGATCCACGAAGCGCCGGGAATCGGCGCGCTGGCGACGGGTACACTGCCATGCGGCGCGGCGGTGACCGTGGAGCCCGGCGTCTACCTCCCCGGCCGAGGTGGCGTCAGGATCGAGGACACGTTGGTCGTCACCGACGATGCACCGGAACTGCTGACCGCCACCGACAAGACGTTCACCGTCATCTGACGGTCATTCATCGACGACTGCAAGGGAAGAACACCGCATGGCGACCACCGCCGACTTCAAGAACGGCCTCGTACTCCGCATGGACGATCAGCTTTGGCAGATCCAGGAGTTCCAGCACGTCAAGCCCGGCAAGGGGCCGGCTTTCGTGCGCACCAAGATCAAGAACGTGATGTCGGGCAAGATCGTCGACAAGACATTCAACGCCGGCGTGAAGGTGGAGACCGCGACCGTCGATCGCCGGGACATGACCTACCTGTACAACGACGGCACCGACTTCGTGTTCATGGACGCCCAGGATTTCGAGCAGATCTCGATCTCGCCGGCCACGATGGGCGATTCCGCGCGTTTCCTGCTCGAGAACATGACCGTTCAGGTGTCCGTGCACGAGGGCAACCCGCTGTTCGTGGAACTGCCGGTCACCGTCGAGTTGCTCGTGCAGCAGACCGATCCGGGCCTGCAGGGCGATCGTTCCACCGGCGGCACCAAGCCCGCGACCATGGAGACCGGTGCCGAGATCCAGGTGCCCCTGTTCATCAACACCGGCGACAAGCTGAAGGTCGACTCGCGCGACGGCAGCTACCTCGGTCGCGTCAACGCCTGAGCCGTCCGACCCGTGAAACAACCCGGTACTCGACACAAGGCCCGCCGCCGCGCAGTCGACCTGCTGTTCGAGGCGGAGGCCAAGAAGGTCAGCGCGACACAACTCGTGGCAGAACGCCGCGAGTATGTGCGCGAGGACGAGAGCGTGGGGACGATCCACGACTACACCGCTACCGTCATCGACGGGTTGGCCGCCGATCTGCCGCAGGTGGACGCGGTGGTCTCCTCACACCTGAAGGGCTGGACCCTGCAGCGGCTACCGGCGGTCGATAGGGCCATATTGCGCCTGGCGACATGGGAGTTGTTCCACGCGACCGACGTCGACCCGATTGTGATCGTCGACGAGGCGGTGGAATTGGCCAAGGAGCTGTCCACCGATGACTCGCCCGCGTTCGTCAACGGGGTGCTGGCCCAGATCGCCGACCTTGCGCCTCAGGTGCGCGCGGCCGCCGCGGCCGAGGAGCCGCCCCGCCGGGACTGAGCCTCGGTTGCCTGCAGGCTCGGCGACATATTGACGAAGCCCACATCGCGTTGCCTCGTTCGTGCGAGGTGGGCCGGTGTAGAGTCCTTCGGGACAGACATCCTTTAACGATCCGTCCCGCGAGGCGGAGAAGGAGGTCGGCTTGGTCATGTCGACAGACGGTGCACCACCAACCGATGGTTCCCGGCCCCCCGGCCGGGTTCTGCTCGACGATTCCGATGTCTCGCGCACAATCGCCCGGGTCGCGCACGAGATCATCGAGAAGACGGCGCTCGACTCATCCGGCAGCCCACATGTCGTCATCATCGGGATACCCACCCGCGGCACCTATCTCGCCTCTCGGCTGGCCGCCCGGATCAATGAGTTCGCCGGCACCGACGTCCCGGTCGGTTACCTCGACATCACGCTCTACCGCGACGATCTGCGCGCCAAACCGCATCGACCGCTCGAACGGACCGTCGTCCCGGCCGGCGGGGTGGACAACGCCATCGTGATCCTGGTCGACGACGTGCTCTATTCCGGTCGTACCGTCCGCGCCGCTTTGGACGCGTTGCGTGATCTCGGACGTCCGGCCGCGGTACAGCTCGCGGTGCTCGTCGACCGAGGGCATCGTGAGTTGCCGCTGCGCGCCGACTACGTCGGCAAGAACATCCCCACCTCCCGCGACGAGAACGTGTCCGTGCATCTCGAGGAGCACGACGGTGTCGACGAGGTCGTGCTGAGCGCAGCAGGGTCGCAGCCGACCCCGCACACCGGGGGTGGGATCTGATGCGTCACCTGCTGACCACGCAGGATCTGTCGCGCGACGAAGCGACCGAATTGCTCGACGAGGCCGAGCGATTCGAACAGGCCCTCACCGGACGTGAGGTGCGTAAGCTCCCGACCCTGCGGGGTCGCACCGTGATGACGGTGTTCTACGAGAACTCCACGCGTACCCGGGTGTCGTTCGAGGTGGCCGGAAAGTGGATGAGCGCCGACGTCATCAACGTGAGCGCCTCGAGCAGTTCGGCCGGCAAGGGTGAGTCGCTGCGCGACACGGTCAAGACCCTGCATGCCGCGGGCGCCGATGCGCTGATCGTGCGACATCCCGCGTCGGGCGCGGCCCATCAGATCGCGGCGTGGACCGCCGATGAGGACGGTGCGGGACCGGCAGTGATCAACGCCGGCGACGGCACCCATGAACACCCGACGCAGGCCCTGCTCGATGCCCTGACGTTGCGGCAGCGACTCGGTTCGCTCGACGGCCGTCGGATCGGCATCGTCGGCGACGTCTTACATTCGCGGGTGGCTCGTTCCAACGCGCACCTGCTGGCCACCCTGGGTGCCGAGGTGGTGCTGATCGCACCGCAGACGCTGCTGCCCGTCGGTGTCGATCAGTGGCCGGTGACGGTGTCCCACCACCTCGACGGTGAACTACCCACGCTCGACGCAGTGATGATGCTGCGCGTCCAGGCGGAGCGGATGAACGGCGGGTTCTTCCCGAGTTCACGCGAGTACTCCGTCCGCTACGGACTCAACGACCGACGTCTGGCTCTGCTCGACGACCACGCGGTGGTGCTGCACCCCGGGCCGATGTTGCGCGGTATGGAGATCGGCTACTCGGTGGCCGACTCGCCGCGGGCGACCGTGCTGGAGCAGGTGCGCAACGGCGTGCATGTGCGGATGGCGGTGCTGTTCCGACTGCTCGTCGGCACGGAGAACCCAGGAACTTGAGTGATGAGGAGATCGCAGTCAGTGGAGACGGCGCAATGAGCATCCCGGCAACCGGATCGGTACTGATCGCCGATGTCCGTCCCTACGGCGAGGGCGACCCGGTCGACGTCCTGGTCGTGGACGGTTCGATCGCGCAGATCGGCGCCGACCTGTCCACACCCGACGCCGCCGACCGGATCGACGGTGGCGGCGCGATCCTGCTCCCGGGTTTTGTCGACCTGCACACCCATCTGCGTGAGCCGGGCCGCGAAGACACCGAGACCATTCGCACGGGCTCGGCCGCCGCCGCGCTCGGCGGCTACACCGCGGTGTTCGCCATGGCCAACACCGACCCAGTCGCCGACAACTCGACGATCACCGACAACGTCTGGCGCACCGGTCGCGACATCGGCCTCGTGGATGTGCATCCGGTGGGGGCGGTCACGGTCGGCCTCGCCGGCAAGCAGCTCGCCGAGATGGGCATGATGGCCGCCGGAGCGGCCGGGGTGCGCATGTTCAGCGACGACGGTAAGTGCGTCGACGACCCGCTGCTGATGCGCCGCGCGTTGGAGTACGCGAAGAGCCTCGATGTCCTGATCGCGCAGCACGCCGAGGAGCCGAGGCTCACCGTGGGCGCGGTCGCGCACGAAGGTCCCACGGCCGCCCGGCTGGGTCTGACGGGATGGCCGCGCGCCGCCGAGGAGTCCATCGTCATCCGCGACGCACTGCTCGCCCGCGATGCCGGGACCCGGGTGCACATCTGCCATGCCTCGACCGAAGGCACTGTCGAACTGCTCCGGTGGGCACGGGAGCAGGGCATCGCGATCAGCGCGGAGGTCACCCCACATCACCTGTTGCTCGACGATTCCCGACTGGCCACGTACGACCCGGTGAACAAGGTGAACCCGCCGCTGCGCGAGACCCGCGACAACGACGCACTCCGCCGCGCCCTGGCCGACGGCGTGATCGACTGTGTGGCCACCGATCACGCGCCGCATGCCGCACAGGAGAAGGCCTGCGAGTTCGCCCAGGCCCGTCCCGGCATGCTGGGTCTGGAGACCGCGCTGCCGATCGTCGTCGACACCATGGTGAACCCCGGTCTGCTCGACTGGCGCGGGGTTGCTCGGGTGATGAGCGAACGTCCGGCGCAGATCGTCGGGATCGCCGATCAGGGCCGCCCGATCGAGGTCGGAGAGCCCGGATCGCTCACCCTTGTCGATCCGGACCGTTCCTGGGTGGTACGCCCGGACGAACTCGCGAGTCTGTCGCGCAACACGCCGTATGCGGCGATGACCATGCCCGCGACGGTCACCGCGACAGTGTTGCGCGGTGTGGTGACCGCGCGTGACGGCGAGGTCACCCGGTGAGCGGTCTCGAGGTCGTGGTGGTCGTCGTCGTGATCGTGGTGTGGCTGGGCCTGGTGGCCCTGGCCCTGCGCGGCTGGCGCAATCGCGGTCGGCGGCAGGCCGAGGCGATCGGCACACCGCCGCCGGTGCCGGCCGATCTGCCCGCCCCGCTCCGCGGTCCGGACACCGGCCTGTATGTGGGCAGCACCCTCGCGCCGAGTTGGCAGGACCGCGTCGCCGTCGGAGACTTCGGCGACCGTGCGGCCGCATCGATCTCGGCGTACCCGCAGGGAATCCTGGTCGATCGGCAACGGGCCTCCGAGATCTGGATTCCGCGCGAGTCGATCACCGCCGTCCGCACCGAACGAGGGCTGGCCGGCAAGGTGATGACCGCCGACGGTGTGCTGGTGATCCGGTGGCTGTTGCCCAGCGGGACCGAGGTCGACTCCGGTGTCCGGGCCGACGACAAGACCATCTACCCGGGGTGGGTGAGTGAGTTCGCCGATGCTGCGGGCGCCCCCGATCAGACCGGGTCAGACCAAGCCGAACAGGGGAATGATCAATGAGCACAGCAGTTCTCGTGCTGGAGAACGGACAGGTGTTCCGCGGGCTGCCTTACGGCGCCGTCGGCGAGACCCTGGGTGAGGCGGTGTTTTGCACCGCGATGACGGGCTACCAGGAGACCCTCACCGATCCGAGCTATCACCGGCAGATCGTGGTCGCCACGGCGCCGCAGATCGGCAACACCGGGTGGAACGACGAGGACGGGGAGAGCACCGGCAGCGCCGGCAGCGATTCGGCCACCGGCGATTCCGGCAAGATCTGGGTGGCCGGCTACGTGATCCGCAACCCCACCCGACGGGTGTCGAACTGGCGCGCGACCACCTCCCTGGAGGACGAGCTGCGTCGCCAGCAGGTGGTGGGAATCGCCGGCATCGACACCCGCACCGTCGTGCGCATCCTGCGCGACCACGGGTCGATGCGGGCCGGGGTGTTCTCTGGGCCCGCACTGGCCTCCGACGACGAGCTCGTCGCACGGGTGCGCAATCAACCGCCGATGACCGGTGCCGACCTCGCCGGCGAGGTGACCACCGCGGCGGCATACGAGGTGAGCCCCGCGTCGGCCGACGGCCAGGCTCGGTTCACCGTCGCCGCCATCGATCTGGGGATCAAGACGAACACCCCCCGGATGTTCGCGCAGCGGGGCGTGCGGGTGCACGTCCTGCCGGCGAACTCGGGGATCGATGCGGTCACCGCGCTCAACCCGGACGGGGTGTTCCTGTCCAACGGGCCGGGGGACCCGGCCACCGCGGACACCGCCGTCGAGCTCACCCGAGGCGTCCTGGGGGAGGGCCTGCCGCTGTTCGGCATCTGCTTCGGCAACCAGATCCTCGGACGCGCCCTGGGGCGTAGCACCTACAAGATGAAGTTCGGCCACCGGGGTATCAACATTCCGGTCATCGACCATGCCACGGGCACGGTGTCGATCACCGCGCAGAATCACGGGTTCGCCCTCGAAGGTGAGGCCGGCGAGGAATTCGACACCGACTTCGGGCGCGCCCGGGTGAGCCACGTCTGCGCCAACGACGGCACCGTCGAAGGTGTGGAACTCCTGTCCGGACAAGCATTCTCGGTTCAGTACCACCCGGAGGCGGCGGCCGGGCCGCACGACGCCGCCTACCTGTTCGACAAATTCGTCACCCTCCTCGAGGGTGACCGTGCACGAGGAACGAGCGCCTGATGCCACGCCGCGAAGACATCTCCCACGTACTCGTCATCGGCTCCGGACCGATCGTCATCGGTCAGGCGTGCGAGTTCGACTACTCCGGTACCCAGGCCTGCCGCGTGCTCAAGGCCGAGGGGCTGCGGGTCAGTCTGGTGAACTCCAACCCGGCGACCATCATGACCGACCCGGAGTTCGCCGACGCCACCTACATCGAACCGATCACCGCCGAATATGTCGAGAAGGTGATCGAGGCCGAACGCGACGCCGGGCATCCGATCGACGCGGTGCTGGCCACCCTCGGTGGTCAGACCGCGCTGAACACCGCTGTCGCACTGCACGACCGCGGGTCGTTGGAGAAGTACGGCATCGAACTGATCGGCGCCGACTTCGACGCCATCCAGCGCGGCGAGGACCGCCAGATGTTCAAGGACATCGTCGCCCAGGTCGGCGGCGAGAGCGCACGGTCACGCGTCTGTCACACCATGGACGAGGTGTACGCCACGGTCGAGGATCTCGGTTACCCGGTGGTGGTGCGGCCGTCGTTCACCATGGGCGGACTCGGCTCCGGTATGGCCTATGACCGCAACGATCTCGAGCGGATCGCCGGCGGCGGCCTCGCGGCCTCACCCACCGCGAATGTCCTCATCGAGGAGTCGATCCTCGGGTGGAAGGAATACGAACTCGAGTTGATGCGCGACAACCGCGACAATGTCGTGGTGGTCTGCTCGATCGAGAACGTGGACCCGGTCGGTGTGCACACCGGTGACTCGGTGACCGTCGCACCGGCGATGACCCTGACCGACCGCGAATACCAGATCATGCGGGACCTCTCGATCGCGATCCTGCGTGAGGTCGGCGTGGACACCGGTGGCTGCAACATCCAGTTCGCGCAGGACCCCCGCGACGGACGGCTGGTCGTCATCGAGATGAACCCACGCGTGTCGCGGTCGTCGGCGCTGGCATCCAAGGCGACCGGTTTCCCGATCGCCAAGATCGCGGCAAAACTCGCCATCGGCTACAGCCTCGACGAGATCGTCAACGACATCACCAAGGAGACCCCGGCCTGCTTCGAGCCGACTCTCGACTATGTCGTGGTCAAGGCGCCGCGGTTCGCCTTCGAGAAGTTCCCCGGCGCCGACGACACGCTCACCACCACGATGAAGTCGGTGGGCGAGGCGATGAGCCTGGGCCGCAGCTTTGCCGAGTCACTCGGCAAGGTGATGCGCTCGTTGGAGACCAAGGCCGCCGGCTTCTGGACCGAGCCCAATCGCCCCGACCCGGCCACCCTGGACCTCGACGCCCTGCTGGAGTCGCTCAAAACACCCAGAGACGGGCGACTCTACGGGCTGATGCTGGCCTTCGAGGCCGGTGCGAGTGTCGAACAGCTGTATGAGGCGACCGCCATCGACCCGTGGTTCCTCGCCGAGATCGGCGGCATCGCCGCACTCGGTGCCGACATCCGTGATGCCGACACCCTCGACGAATCCTTGCTGCGCCAGGCCAAGAGCAACGGCTTCTCGGATCGGCAGATCGCCGCGCTGCGAAGGGATTTCGCCGACGAGTCGGCGGTGCGGAGCCATCGCCTGGGGCTGGGTGTGCATCCGGTCTACAAGACGGTCGACACGTGTGCGGCGGAGTTCGAGGCGAAAACGCCCTATCACTACTCGACCTACGAGCTCGACCCGTCTGCCACGAGTGAGGTTGCACCCCAGCCGGACCGGCCCAAAGTGTTGATCCTCGGTTCGGGTCCCAACCGCATCGGTCAGGGCATCGAGTTCGACTATTCGTGTGTGCATGCCGCGCTGACCCTGTCGGAGGCGGGCTACGAGACGGTCATGGTCAACTGCAATCCGGAGACGGTGTCCACCGACTACGACACCGCCGACCGACTCTACTTCGAGCCGCTGACCTTCGAGGACGTCCTCGAGGTGTATCGGGCCGAGTCCGAATCGGGCACCGTGGCCGGCGTGATCGTCCAACTCGGCGGACAGACGCCGCTGGGACTTGCCCACCGGCTCGCGGCCGCGGGCGTCCCGATCGTCGGCACCAGCCCGGAGGCGATCGACCTCGCCGAGGACCGTGGCGAGTTCGGCAAGGTACTCACCGCCGCCGGCCTGCCCGCGCCGGCCTTCGGCACCGCCACCAGCTTCGACGAGGCCCGCGCTACGGCGGCGCGGATCGGCTACCCGGTGTTGGTCCGGCCCTCCTACGTACTCGGCGGGCGCGGCATGGAGATCGTCTACGACGAGAAGTCCCTGGAGGACTACATCTCCCGTGCCACCGAGTTGACCGAGGACCATCCGGTGCTCGTCGACCGCTTCCTCGAGGACGCGGTCGAGATCGACGTCGACGCGTTGTGCGACGGCAACGAGGTCTACATCGGCGGCGTGATGGAACACATCGAGGAGGCGGGCATCCACTCCGGTGACTCGGCGTGTGCGCTGCCGCCGGTGACCCTCGGTCGGTCCGATCTGGCCATGGTCCGGGCCTCCACCGAGGCGCTGGCCAAGGGCATCGGGGTGCGCGGGCTGCTCAACGTGCAGTACGCACTCAAAGACGACATCCTCTATGTGCTTGAGGCCAATCCCCGGGCGAGTCGCACCGTGCCGTTCGTGTCCAAGGCCACTGCCGTGCCGTTGGCCAAGGCATGCGCGCGGGTGATGATGGGGGAGACGATCGCCGAACTCCGCACCCAGCGGGTGCTACCCGCCACCGGCGACGGGGGCGAGGCGCCCGTGCACGCGCCGATCTCGGTCAAAGAGGCCGTGCTGCCGTTCAACCGGTTCCGCCGCCACGACGGCAGCGGGGTCGACTCGCTGCTGAGCCCCGAGATGAAATCGACCGGCGAGGTGATGGGCATCGACGCCGACTTCGGTCAGGCGTTCGCCAAATCGCAGACCGCCGCCTACGGATCGCTGCCCACCGGTGGTGCGATCTTTGTCTCGGTGGCCAACAAGGACAAGCGGGCGCTCATCTTCCCGGTGAAACACCTGGCCGATCTCGGCTTCGACATCCTGGCCACCGAGGGCACCGCAGACGTCCTGCGGCGCAACGGAATCGAGTGCCGAACCGTCCGCAAACACTACGAGGCCGCCGACGATGTGCAGACCATCGTCGACATCATCCGGGCCGGTGAGGTCGCGATGGTGATCAACACCCCTTACGGCAACTCCGGTCCGCGGGTGGACGGCTATGAGATCCGCAGTGCCGCGGTCTCGGTGAACATCCCCTGCATCACCACGGTGCAGGGCGCGAGCGCCGCGGTGCAGGGCATCGAGGCCGCGATCAACGGTCAGATGGGCGTGCAGTCGCTGCAACGACGGCACGCGGTGCTGGTGAACCGATGACCACGTCGGCACCCCACGGCTATGCGTCGCGCCATCGCGCGGCGGTCGAGCAGCGCGGACGGCTGTGCGCCGGGATCGATCCGCACACCGAGCTGCTCGAGCAGTGGGGACTGCCGGTCTCTGCCACCGGGCTCGAGCGATTCGCCGATATCTGTGTGGCCGCGCTCGCGCCGGTGGCTGCGGTCGTCAAACCTCAGGTCGCGTTCTTCGAGGTGTTCGGGGCGGCCGGTTTCACGGTGCTCGAACGAGTGATCCGGGACTGTCGAGAAGCCGGTGCGCTGGTGTTGGCCGACGCCAAGCGTGGCGACATCGGGACCACCATGGCCGCCTACGCCGACGCCTGGCTCGAGGACCGCTCGCCGCTGTGTGCCGACGCCGTGACAGTCTCGCCGTATCTGGGTTTCGGGGCGCTGAGACCCGCCCTGGACGCGGCGAGTGCCGCGCAGCGGTGTGCCTTCGTGCTGGCGCGCACCTCCAATCCGGATGGCGCCGAAATCCAGCTCGCCGACGCAGGTGGCCGCGCGGTGGGGCAGACCGTCGTCGATGCGGCCGCCGCCGAGAACACGGACGGCAGCGGATCGGTAGGGCTCGTCGTCGGCGCCACCAGGGCGCACGGACTAGATCTGTCCGGGCTGCACGGACCGATCCTCGCGCCTGGGCTGGGCGCCCAGGGCGCCACCCCCGGGGACCTGCCGGAGGTCTTCGCCGGCGCCGACACCCGCTGGCTGGTTCCCGCGAGCAGCCGCGGTGTTTTGCGTTCGGGACCCGATGTCGACGCCTTGCGCGACGCGTTCTGTCACACCCGGGACGCGGTGGAGACCGCCCTGGGCTGACAGCCCTGCGGCGAGCCGACATGGTCGCGACTCGATCGATGTCGCCGCGACACGCGCGACCGCGACACCGAAAGCAGGAAATCCGCGATCGTCACTCTCGTCACACAGGTATCACCGCAGGCAGGGGGCCAATTTGCGGTTCGATTGCGGCGACGTTAGCGTTCCTCGTGCCCGTGACGCCCTGACCTGCGGTTTCGAGGCAAAGTGCGTAGTCAGGGGCTTGCCCGGGTGACGTGTCGGCGTCATACGTTAGGTTCGTGGGGCAGTGGCGCTACAGCATGCCGTTCCGACGGTTGCGCAGGGGGTGGCACTCGCAAATGCCTGCTCACGTGGGTACGGTCGCTTTCGCCGCACCATTGCGCGGCGATGGCAGGCCCGCTCATGGCGACCGCCATGGTCGCGTGGGCGACCAACCGCCATCAGGAGCAACACGCGACTGATGACAGTCCAATCGAAGACTAGAAAGACGGAGGAACCCGTGGCCCTTCCGCAGTTGACAGACGAGCAGCGCGCTGCCGCGTTGGAGAAGGCAGCTGCCGCTCGGCGGGCCCGCGCCGAGCTCAAGGAGCGCTTGAAGCGCGGCGGCACCAACCTCGAGCAGGTGCTCAAGGATGCCGAGAACGACGAGATCCTGGGCAAGATGAAGGTCTCGGCGCTGCTGGAGGCACTGCCCAAGGTGGGCAAGGTCAAGGCACAGGAGATCATGACCGAGCTCGAGATCGCCCCGACCCGCCGCCTGCGTGGCCTCGGCGATCGTCAGCGCAAGGCGCTGCTCGAGAAGTTCAGCTCCTGACCGAGTGAACGAGACGAGCGTGATGACGGCACAGGTTCGGCGGTGAGCCGCCCGACACCGGGAGAGCCGCAATCCACGCCCCCGAGGGGCCGACTGGTTGTACTGGTCGGCCCCTCGGCCGTGGGGAAGTCGACCGTGGTCTCCCGGGTACGTCAGCTACTACCGGAACTGTTCTTCAGTGTCTCGGCCACCACCCGGGCACCGCGCCCCGGAGAAACAGCCGGACGTGACTACCATTTCGTCGACCGCGCCGAGTTCGACCGGATGATCGACGACGATGAGCTGCTGGAGTGGGCGGACATCCACGGCGGACTGCAGCGCTCGGGTACGCCGCGCCGGCCGGTCATCGAGGCGATGGAGCGTGGCGTGCCCGTGTTGGTGGAGGTCGACCTCGTCGGGGCGCGCAATGTGTTGCGGCGGATTCCGGAGGCGACCGGTGTGTTCCTGGCGCCGCCGACGTGGGACGACCTGGTTGCCCGGTTGACCGCACGCGGGACCGAATCGGCCGACGCCGTGGCGCGCCGGTTGGAGACCGCGCGGGTCGAGATGGCTGCCCAGGACGAGTTCGATCACGTCCTGGTGAACCACGAAGTCGACCAGGTGGCCTCGGAGTTGGTATCCTTGCTGGTCGGGTCCGACGATTCAACAACTGATCCGTCACGAGTCGATGGGTCGAGCCCGGCGCCGTCGTCCACCCGACAGTCGACGTGAAGACGTTTCCATCGCCGACACCTGTCGAACCCGGCAGGCCGGCGCCACCAGAGCACACAGTGATGCAGGAGTTTGCGTGAGCACCCCCACCAATTTCGACCTGACCGAAGTTGCCGACGCCCCGGCCTATGACACCCCGCTGGGCATCACCAACCCGCCCATCGACGAGCTGCTCGAGCGCGCGTCGTCGAAGTACGCACTGGTGATCTACGCGGCCAAGCGTGCCCGGCAGATCAACGACTACTACAACCAGCTCGGCGACGGCATCCTGGAGTACGTCGGTCCGCTGGTCGAGCCAGGCCTGCAGGAGAAGCCGCTGTCGATCGCGATGCGGGAGATCCACTCCGATCTCCTCGAGCACACCGAAGGCGAATAAGAGCCTCGGGCGCGGGGATGGCAACGGCGCACACCAGCACTCCCGGCAATCACCGTCGGGTCCTCATCGGCGTAGGCGGCGGTATCGCCGCCTACAAGGTCTGTTCGGTGATCCGGCACTTCACCGAGGCCGGTCACGACGTGCGCGTCGTGCCGACCGAATCCGCGCTGAAGTTCGTCGGCGCGGCGACCTTCGAGGCCCTGTCGGGTAACCCGGTCTCCACCGACGTCTTCGACGATGTCGACCAGGTCGCCCATGTCCGCCTCGGGCAGGGCGCCGAATTGGTGATCGTGGCACCCGCCACCGCCGACCTGATGGCCCGCGCCGCGTCGGGGCGTGCCGACGACCTGTTGACGGCCTCACTGCTCACGGTGCGCTGTCCGGTCCTGTTCGTGCCCGCGATGCACACCGAGATGTTGGAGCACCCGGCCACCCAGGCCAATGTCGCCACCCTGCGCGCCCACGGCAACACGGTGATGACACCGGCGTCGGGCCGGCTCACCGGTACCGACAGTGGTCGTGGACGGCTGCCCGATCCGCAGGAGATCGCGATGATCGGCGAACTCCTGCTCGACCGTCCCGACGCGTTGCCCTACGACCTCGCCGGGGTGCGGGTGGTGATCAGCGCCGGAGGTACCCGCGAGCCGCTCGACCCGGTGCGCTACCTGGGCAACCACAGTTCGGGTAAGCAGGGTTTCGCGTTGGCGCGTGCCGCAGCCCAACGCGGCGCCACCGTCACCGTCGTCGCGGGGTCGACGGCCGACCCCGGTGATCCGGCCGGTGTCGACATCGTCCGTGTGGCCAGTGCGCAGCAACTGGCCGACGAGATGACCAAACGCGCTGCCGAGGCCGATGTGGTGATCATGGCGGCTGCTGTCGCCGACTTCCGGCCCGTCGCGTTCACCGAGTCGAAGATCAAGAAGACCGATGCGGGACCGGCACCGATCGAGCTCACCACCAACCCTGACATCCTGCGCGGGCTCGTCACCGACCGATCCGCCGGGCGTATCCCGGCCGAGACGGTCATTGTGGGCTTCGCCGCCGAGACCGGAGACGAAACGGGCGGCGTCCTCGATCACGGGCGCGCCAAGTTGCGTCGCAAGGGCTGCGATCTGTTGGTGGTGAACGCGGTGGGGGAAGGCAAGGCATTCGGCACCGAGGACAACACCGGCTGGCTGCTGTCGGCCACCGGTACCGAAACGGCGCTGCCGTTGGGGTCCAAGACGTTGATGTCGAGCCGAATCCTCGACGAGGTACGGGCATTGCTGCCCGAAGGAGATGGTGTGGCCTGACGGCACGGCCGTCGGAGCCGATGTGTAGGTTGGAACGCGTTCACAGCCGGGCGATTCCCGGGCTGCGAGAATGCTCGGCAGAAGAGACAATCGACGGCACCCGTCGTCGGCACACGCGCCCGAGACGGGGCCCGGAAAGAGCCTGAGAGGATCAGATGACCACCTCTGCGTCACGCCTGTTCACCAGCGAATCCGTCACCGAGGGGCATCCCGACAAGATCTGTGACGCAATCAGTGACTCGATCCTCGACGCGATGCTGGCCAAGGATCCGACCGCGCGGGTGGCGGTGGAGACCCTGGTCACCACCGGGCAGGTTCATGTCGCCGGTGAGGTCACCACGAGTGCCTATGTCGACATCCCCGACATCGTGCGCAGCAAGATCCTCGAGATCGGCTACGACTCGTCGACCAAGGGTTTCGATGGCGCCTCCTGCGGTGTGAACGTCGCCATTGGTGCCCAGTCGCCGGATATCGCCGGTGGTGTGTTCACCTCCCACGAAAGCCGCAGCGGTATCTCCGAGGACGAGATCGACAGCCAGGGAGCCGGCGACCAGGGCCTGATGTTCGGCTATGCGACCGACGAGACGCCCGAGTACATGCCGGTGCCCATCGCGCTGGCGCACCGACTCTCGCGCCGACTCACCGAGGTCCGTAAATCCGGCGTGCTCCCATACCTGCGGCCCGACGGCAAGACCCAGGTCACCATCGAGTACGACAAGGACAAGCCGGTACGGCTCGACACCGTCGTCCTGTCCACCCAGCACGCGGCCGACATCGATCTGGACAACATGTTGACCCCCGACATCCGCAGCAAGGTCGTCGACACGGTCCTCGCCGAGTTGGCGTTGCCGACTCTGGACACCTCCGAGGTGCGGCTGCTGGTGAATCCGACGGGCAAGTTCGTGCTCGGCGGGCCCATGGGTGATGCCGGCCTCACCGGCCGCAAGATCATCGTCGACACCTATGGCGGCATGGCCCGCCACGGTGGCGGGGCCTTCTCCGGCAAGGACCCGTCGAAGGTCGACCGCAGCGCCGCCTATGCGATGCGGTGGGTGGCCAAGAACGCGGTCGCCGCCGGTCTGGCCGGGCGGATCGAGGTTCAGGTCGCCTACGCGATCGGCAAGGCCGCGCCCGTCGGCCTGTTCGTGGAGACCTTCGGCACCGAGCGCGTCGATCCGACCGTGATCGAGAAGGTCATCTCCGAGGAGTTCGATCTGCGTCCGCTCGCGATCATCCGCGACCTGGATCTGCTGCGGCCGATCTACGCGCCGACCGCGGCCTACGGCCACTTCGGACGGACCGACGTCGATCTGCCGTGGGAGCGCACGGACCGCGCCGAGAAGCTCCGCGCTGCGGCCGGACTCTGAGCTGCCGCATCGTCTGAGCACTGTGTCCGCCCGCGGCGGGTCGCGGGTGCCCGCAACGCGCAAGCCGATCGGCAAAGTGCTGCCGATGCTCGGACTGGCGCACCTCGACCGTGAGTTCGACTACCTCATCGATGAACAGCAGGATGAGGTCGCGACTCCGGGAGTGCGTGTGCGCGTGCGATTTTCGGGCAGACTGATCGACGGCTTCCTGCTCGACCGGGTCGACGAGACCGACCACACCGGTCGGCTCGGCTGGCTGGAGCGGGTCGTATCGGGCGAACCGGTTCTCGATCCGGCACTGATCGGAGTCTGTCGGGCGGTGGCCGACCGGTATGCGGGAACGCTGTCGGATGTGCTGCGCCTGGCCGTACCGCCGCGGCACGCCCGGACCGAGAAAGAAGACCCACCGAATGCGGCGAGTGCAGTCGCAGCGGTGCCGGACCTGACGGCATGGCAGGCATACCCCGCCGCCCCGTCCTTCATCGACCTGCTGCCGGCCGGCAATCCTCGCGCGGTCTGGCAGGCCACCGCCGGTGAGGACTGGCCGACGCGGTTGGCCGAATTGGCCGCGGTGACCGCGGCGGCGGGCCGCGGAGCAATCATCGTCGTGCCCGATCAGCGGGATCTCGATCGGCTCGAACGGGTCTGTGCACCGCTGTTCGGCGACCGGTGCGTGACACTGGCCGCCGGACTCGGGCCCACCGCGCGGTACCGGCGTTGGCTCGCGGTCCGGCGCGGGGCGGCCGACGTGGTGCTCGGTACCCGCAGCGCGATCTTCGCGCCGGTACACGATCTCGGCCTGCTCGTGGTGTGGGACGACGGCGATGACAGTCTCAACGAGCCGCGCGCGCCCTATCCGCATCCGCGGGAGGTCGCGGTCATCCGTTCCCATCAGCAGCGCAGCGCGTTGGTTGTTGGGGGACTGGCCCGCACGACCGAAGCCCATGCGCTGGTGGCCGCCGGCTGGGCGCACGATCTTCTCGCCGACCGCACCACCGTCCGTGCGCGGACCGCGCGCGTGTTGGCATTGAGCGCCGAGGACCGTCGGGTCGCCGGCGATCCATTGGCCCGGTCGGCCCGGATCCCGGGTATCGCCTTCGATGCGGCTCGGCGGGCCGTCGCCGCCGACCGGCCGGTGTTGTTCAGCGTGCCGCGCCGCGGATACGTGCCGTCGCTGGCGTGTGCGCGGTGTCGGGCGCACGCGCGTTGTCGCGCCTGCCACGGGCCCCTGCAACTCGACGTAGGCGATCAGATCTCGTGTCGCTGGTGTGGGCGCGCCGAACGGGCGTTTCGCTGCGCGGAGTGCGGCGGTTCGCAGGTGCGGGCGCTGACCACCGGAGCGGGACGGACCGCAGAGGAACTCGGTCGTGCCTTCGCCGGCGTGCCGATCACCACCTCGGGTGGAGCGAACATCGCCGCGACGGTGCCCGACGGCGCCCGCATCGTGGTCGCGACGCCGGGCGCCGAGCCGATCGCCGACGGCGGGTACGGCGCGGCGATTCTGCTCGACACCTGGGCGCAACTCGACCGAGCGGACCTGCGCGCCGCCGAGGACGCGGTCCGGCACTGGATGGCGGTCGGGTCGATGGTCCGATCACACACCGACGGTGGCAGCCTCGTCATCGTCGCCGATGCGGGCCTGGCACCGGTGCAAGCGGTGATTCGTTGGGACCCGGTGGGTTTCGCCGACGAAGAACTGAATCAACGAGGCGAGCTGGGCTTCCCACCCGCAGTGACCATGGCGTCGGTCGATGGGGCTCGGGACACGGTGTCGGCGTTCGTCGACGCCATGGTGCTGCCGCCGACCGGTGAACTCCTCGGTCCGGTTCCGCTGCCCGTCGGCGTTCGTCCGCCGGCCGGATCGGGCGACGCGTTCGACGGAGCCGTGGAACGCATACTGGTGCGGGTGCCGCGACGCGACGGCCGGCAGTTGAGTGCGGCGTTGACCGCCGCGCAGGTCCATCGCAACGCCCAGCACGAGACCGGACCGATCCGCGTCCAGGTCGATCCGCCTACGATCGGATGAGCGCGGACATCGTCGTGGTCCGAGACGAATCCGAGGCCATCCGCCGCAGAGGTGACCTCGATGCAGGTCGCGAACGCCGTGAAAGGGTCATATGAGGGTCGTATTCGCCGGAACTCCGGACGTCGCGGTGCCGTCGCTGCGCCTGCTGATCGAGTCCCCGCAGCACGAGGTGGTCGGGGTGATCTCACGCCCCGACGCAGCCGCCGGGCGGGGCCGCAAGGAGGTCCGGTCGCCGATCGCGGCACTCGCCGATGAGTACGGCATCGACGTGATCACCCCGCGCCGACTCAGCGACGCCGGCGTGCTGGATCGGCTGCGCTCGTGGCGTCCGGATTGCGGTGCGGTGGTCGCCTACGGCGGCTTGGTACCGCCCGGCCTGCTGACGCTGCCGACCCACGGATGGATCAATCTGCACTTCTCGGTGCTGCCGTCGTGGCGCGGGGCCGCACCGGTGCAACACGCCATCGCCGCAGGCGACGAGGTCACCGGTGCCACGACGTTCGAGCTCGAGGAAGGACTCGACACCGGACCTGTCTACGGCATCATCACCGAGGCCATCGGGTCCGCCGACACCAGTGGTGATCTGCTCGAACGACTGGCCGGGGCCGGATCCCACCTGCTGGTGTCCACCCTCGACGGCATCGAGGACGGCTCGCTGACCCCGGTTGCGCAGTCCTCAACAGGTGTCAGCCACGCACCGAAGGTCGGCGTCGACGACGCACGCATTCGCTGGGATCTGCCCGCACACATCATCGACCGGCGTATCCGGGCACACACCCCCGCGCCCGGTGCCTGGACGACGCTGGACGGAGCGCGGATCAAGGTCGGGCCGGTCGAGATTCTCGACGCAGGTGGCGACACGGCTCCGACACCGGGTGCCGCGGGGTCGCTGCGGGTCGCGAAGAAGTGGGTCGATGTCGCGACGGCGACGGGACCGGTGCGGTTGTCGTGGGTACAGCCTCCGGGGAAGAAGGCGATGCCGGCGGCCGACTGGGCGCGTGGCACGCGGCTGACCGACGGGACGGTACTGGCATGAGCGACCGGCACAGACGGCCCGACAGTGCGCGCCCGGGTCGTGCGCGACCCGCCGAAGCCGGGCGAATGAAGAAGGCGGCGCTGCGGGACAAGGCGGTCGACCCGGCCCGGGAAGCCGCCCGGGACACCCTGCGCGCAGTGCGGGAGCGCGACGCCTACGCCAACCTGGTGCTGCCGAGGATGCTGACCGACCGCGGGATCACCGGTCGTGACGCCGCGCTGGCCACCGAACTCGCCTACGGGGCCGCGCGAGCGCAGGGGTTGCTCGACGCGGTCATCGCCGCGGCGGCGAACCGCCCGGTTGGCGAGATCGACGGGGCCGTCCTCGATGTGCTGCGCCTGGGCACATATCAGCTGCTGCGCACCCGGATCGGCTCCCATGCGGCGGTGTCGACGTCGGTGGACCTCGTCCGGTCCGAGATGGGCATGGGGCCGTCGGGTTTCGTCAACGCCGTGCTGCGCAAGGTGTCGCAGCGCGACGAGGATCTCTGGGTCGACGAACTCGCACCGTCGATGGCCGACGACCTCGTCGGCAACCTCGCCTTCCGGTACGCCCATCCGCGCTGGATCGCCGAGGTGTTCGCCGAGGCGCTCGGCGGGTCCGCGGGAGCGCTGCAGGCCGCGCTGGCCGCCGACGACGAACGGCCCCCTGTACACCTGGTGGCCCGACCGGGACTGATCACCGCCGAAGAACTGGCGCTCGTCAGCGGCGGCGACGTCGGCCGGTACTCGCCATACTGCGTCTACCTGCCCGGCGGCGACCCGGGGGAGCTGGACGCGATTCGCGACGGTTACGCCGGTGTGCAGGACGAGGGAAGCCAACTGGTGGGACGGGCGCTGACCGTCGCCGAGGTGGCCGACGACGCGGGCCGTTGGCTGGACATGTGCGCCGGCCCCGGCGGGAAGGCCGCGCTGGTCGCGGCCATCGCGGACATCGACGGTGCCCACCTCGACGCGGTGGAGGTCTCCGAGCACCGGGCCGAACTCATCCGCAAGGTGGTGCGTGACCTGCCCGTTGACGTCCATGTCGCCGATGCGCGAGAGAGCGGGTTGACTCCCGGATTCGACCGGATTCTGCTCGACGCGCCGTGCAGTGGGCTCGGATCGCTACGGCGGCGACCCGAGTCGCGGTGGCGCCGTGGCCCGGCGGACACCCCCGGGCTGGTCACGCTGCAGCGCGAGTTGCTCACCGAGGCCGTGCGGCTGCTCCGTCCGGGTGGTGTCGTCGTGTACTCGACCTGCTCGCCGCACCCGGCGGAGACCGTCGGTGTGGTCGCCGACGTCCTCGCTGCGCAGCCCGAGGTCGAGCAGATCGACGCCCGGGCGTTGGTACCCGCCGACCATCTCGGCGACGGCCCCCACGTCCAGCTGTGGCCGCACATCCACGGCACCGATGCGATGTTCCTGGCCGTCCTGCGGCGCTGACGATCGTCGTCGTCCGAGCTCGCCCTACAATCTGTGCTCATGTGTGCCACCGGTGCCCCGATGATCGCCCCGTCCATCCTCTCCGCCGACTTCGCCAACCTGGCCGCCGAGGCGCAGGCCGTCGGCGGGCCGGGCGCCGACCGTGCCGACTGGTTGCACGTCGACGTGATGGATGCCCACTTCGTGCCCAATCTCACCCTGGGGCTGCCGGTGGTGGAGAGCCTGCTCAAGGCCACCGACATACCGCTCGACTGTCACCTGATGATCGAGAATCCGCAGCGGTGGGCGCCGCCGTACGCCGAGGCCGGCGCCCACAATGTGACGTTCCACGCCGAGGCCACCGACGACCCGCTCGCGGTTGCCCGGGATATCCGCGCCGCCGGCGCCAAAGCGGGGCTGAGCATCAAACCCGGCACACCACTCGACCCGTACCTGGAGATCATCCGCGACTTCGACACCCTGCTCATCATGAGTGTCGAACCGGGTTTCGGTGGGCAGAAGTTCATGCCCGAGGTGCTCGCCAAGGCGCGGGCGATCCGCAAGGTCATCGACACCGAGGACCTGCGTCTGCTCGTCGAGATCGACGGCGGGATCAACGCCGACACCATCGAACAGGCCGCGGAGGCGGGCATCGACTGCTTTGTCGCCGGGTCGGCGGTCTACGGCGCCGACGTCCCGGGGGCGGCCGTTGCCGCGCTGCGCGACCAGGCGCTCGCCGCGCGCACGACGCGCGCGTGACGACGTGGTGGCGAATCGTCGGCCGACAGAGATCGACATCGCTCGCGCGATGCGAATGGCGATCGACGAATCGGCGGCCGCGCAGGGTGTCAGCTCGCCGAACCCGCCTGTCGGTGCGGTCATCCTGGGCCGCGACGGCACCGTCGTCGGGCGCGGCCACACCCAACCGCCCGGCGGTCCGCACGCAGAGGTGATGGCGCTGCGAGCGGCGGGCGCCGCGGCGGAGGGTGCCACCGCCGTGGTCACCTTGGAACCTTGTGATCACACCGGACGTACCGGACCCTGCACGGCGGCCCTGATCGATGCGGGTGTGGCCGCCGTGTATTTCGCGGTCGCGGATCCCAACCCGACGGCAGCAGGTGGCGCCGCGACCTTGCGGGCGGCGGGACTGAACGTTGAGGCGGGGGTGGAGCGCTGCGCGGCGGAATCAGGCCCGTTGCGACCGTGGCTCTTCCGCCAACGCCGTGGTCGACCGCTGGTCACCGTCAAGCTCGCCTCCACCATCGACGGCAGGATCGCTGCGCCCGACCGGACG
Source organism: Gordonia aquimaris (assembly GCF_026262595.1). Lineage (NCBI taxonomy): Bacteria > Bacillati > Actinomycetota > Actinomycetes > Mycobacteriales > Gordoniaceae > Gordonia > Gordonia aquimaris. The sequence continues at coordinate 67,393 of NZ_JAPKFM010000013.1, forward strand.
AGTCGCTGGATCACCGGCGAGCAGAGTCGACGGCGTGTGCACGCACAGCGAGCACGGCTCGACGCCATCGTCGTCGGTACCGGAACAGTGCTCGCCGACGACCCGGCGCTGACCGCCCGCGCCGACGACGGGGCGTTGCTCCCGCATCAGCCAAGTCGAGCTGTGATGGGCCGGCGCGCGATCCCGGTCGGTGCGCGGGTCGCCGACGGTATCGCGCCCCTGCATCACATCCGCAGCCACGACCCGGCGGCCGTGCTCGACGCGCTCGACGAAGCGCTGTGGGTGCTGGTGGAGGGCGGTCCGTCGATCATCGGTGCTTTTCTCGCCGCGGGACTCGTCGACGAGATCGATGCCTATCTCGCACCCATGGTGCTCGGCGGGGGCGCCGCGTCGGTGGAGATCCCGGGGATCACCACCCTGACCGATGCGCACCGGTTCTCACTCGCCGCGGTCGACACCCTCGGCGATGACGTGCTCGTGAGGCTGACCCGCACGGATGACGCGGTCTGACCGTCGCCGGCGTCAGCCGACGGGTCCGCGCTCTCATGCCGCACAGGGACGCCGCGTGCCGTCGCGGGTCAGTGCGTGCTAATTTCGATGTCAGAGTTCTCGGGGCGGGGTGGAATTCCCCACCGGCGGTGATGGCGTACTCATACCTCGTGAGGATGCCGAGCCCGCGAGCGCCTGCCCTCCGGCAGGGACAGCAGATCCGGTGTGAATCCGGAGCCGACGGTCATAGTCCGGATGTGAGAGAACCGGGCCGGCCAGTGCCTGCCCTCCTTCTCACATCGCCGTATGCACCGAGCGAGTTGTGAGGAGTACACACCGTGTTCACCGGCATCGTCGAGGAGCTCGGCACGATCGTCCGCCGAGACGACCTGGCCGACGCGGCCCGACTCACCGTCCGAGGCCCCCTGGTGACCAGCGACGCCGGCTTCGGCGATTCCATCGCCGTCAACGGCGTGTGCCTGACCGTCGTGGAGCATCAGACCGACGAGTTCACCGTGGACGTGATGGCCGAGACGTTGCGTCGCAGTTCGCTCGCCGACCTGACTGCCGGCAACCACGTCAACCTCGAACGCGCGATGGCGGCCGGCGGCCGCTTCGGCGGCCACATCGTGCAGGGCCACGTGGACGGGGTGGGACGCATCCTGTCGGTGACCCCGTCACAGAACTGGACCGTCGTACGGATCGCGGTACCCACCCAACTCGAGCGCTACATCGTGGAGAAGGGATCGATCACCGTCGACGGCGTCTCACTGACCGTGTCGTCGATCTCCCAGCCCGCAACCTCCGAGCCCGGAACCTCGGGGCCCTGGTTCGAGATATCGCTGATCCCCACCACATTGCAGGAGACCAACCTCGGGGCGGCGGCCGTCGGCGCCCCGGTGAACCTCGAGGTCGATGTGATCGCCAAGTACGTCGAACGTCTCCATCCCGCTCTGCAGGAGGCGCACTCCCCGCCGGCGCAACCGGTGGGCGACACTGGTGGACGAGACGGATCGGCGGCGGAGTAGACATGATCAGCAGTGCAACGGTAGGTGGTGAGGGCATGACGGGTCCGGCAGATCCGGCGGTTCGTGAGAAGGTGCGTTTCGACTCGGTCGAGCGGGCCATCGCCGACGTCGCCGCCGGCAAGGCGGTGGTGGTGGTCGACGACGAGGACCGTGAGAACGAGGGTGACCTGATCTTCGCGGCCGAGAAGGCCACGCCCGAACTCGTCGCCTTCATGGTTCGCTACACCTCCGGTTACCTGTGCGTCCCGCTGGCAGGCGACGATTGCGATCGGCTCGGCCTGCCCCCGATGTACTCCATGAACCAGGACAAACACGGCACCGCCTACACAGTGACCGTGGACGCCCGGGAGGGGATCGGCACAGGCATCAGCGCCGCCGACCGTGCCACCACCATGCGGTTGCTCGCCGACCCGGCCAGCAGCGCCGTTGATTTCACGCGACCGGGCCACGTCGTGCCGTTGCGCGCCAAGGAGGGGGGCGTGCTGCGACGGCCGGGCCACACCGAGGCCGCGGTGGACCTGTCGCGGCTGGCCGGACTCGCGCCTGCCGGCGTGATCTGCGAGATCGTCAGCCAGAAGGACGAAGGGTCGATGGCGCAGACCGACGAATTGCGGGTCTTTGCCGACGATCACGATCTTGCCCTCATCTCGATCGCCGACCTGATCGCCTGGCGTCGGCGGCACGAGAAGCACGTGGTCCGCGTCGCCGAGGCCCGGATCCCCACCCGGCACGGTGATTTTCGCGCTGTCGGCTACTCCAGTATCTACGACGACGTCGAACACGTCGCGCTGGTGAAGGGCGACGTCACGGGCCCGGACGGAGCCGGCCACGACGTGCTGGTGCGGGTCCACTCCGAGTGTCTGACCGGTGATGTCTTCGGCTCCCTGCGTTGCGACTGCGGGCCACAGCTCGATGCGGCGATGGAGATGGTCGCTGCCGAGGGCCGCGGCGTGGTGCTGTACATGCGTGGTCATGAAGGCCGCGGCATCGGACTGCTACACAAATTGCAGGCCTACCAGCTTCAGGACTCCGGTGCGGACACGGTGGACGCGAACCTGCAGTTGGGGCTGCCCGCGGACTCACGCGACTACGGGCTCGGGGCGCAGATCCTGGTTGACCTCGGCGTGAGTTCGATGCGCCTGCTCACCAACAATCCGGCCAAACGCGTCGGTCTCGACGGCTACGGACTACAGATCGTCGACCGGGTACCGATGCCGGTCCGCGCGAACTCCGAGAACCTGCACTATCTGCGTACCAAGCGCGACCGGATGGGCCACGACCTGGTGGGACTGGAGGACTGGGTGGAGCGCAACGATGAGGCGGATCCGGCGTGAGCGGACACGGTGAGCCGACACTCGACCTCGCCGATGCGAGTGTTCTGCGGCTGGCAATAGTGTCCTCCCAGTGGCACGACACCATCTGCACTGCACTACTCGAGGGCGCGCTGCGGGTGGCGGAGTCCCATCACGTCGTCGACCCCACCGTGGTCCGGGTGGCCGGGGCGATCGAACTGCCGGTCATCGTGCAGGCGTTGGCACGCACCCACGACGCCGTGGTCGCGCTGGGTGTGGTGATCAAGGGGGAGACCCCCCACTTCGAGTACGTCTGTGACGCTGTCACCGCCGGGTTGACCAGGGTGTCGTTGGATGAGTCCACGCCGGTGGGCAACGGGGTGCTGACCACGCTCACCGAGGAGCAGGCATTGGCCCGAGCGGGCCTGCCGGACTCGAAAGAGGACAAGGGCGCCCAGGCCACCACAGCGGCACTCGCATCAGCGCTGACCCTGCGTGCGCTGGCTCGGGGCGAGTCGCTGGGATGAGTGCGGACACAGCCGTGGAGTGGGACCTGATCTACCGTCCCCGGCGGATGCCGCGGATCGCGATCGCGGCGGCCGCGGTGGTGCTGGCCATCCACATCGTCTTCGCCGCGCTGCTGACCATCTCCGACACCGGCGTGCACATCGGTGGCTCCGACCAGCTCGGTCTCGCGCTCATCGGGGTCGTCGAGGCCGCCGCCATCCTGCTGTTCACTCAGCCACGGCTGCGGGTGGGTCCGTCGGGTGTCGCGGTACGCAACTTGGTGGGTGAGCGCCTGTTCGGCTGGGATCGGGTGCGCGGCATGACCTATCCGGACAAGGGCTTCTCCGCACGGTTGTTGCTGCCCGACGACGAGCACGTGCCGGTTCTCGCGGTGCAGGCAGCCGACGCCGATCGCGCGGTGTCGGCCATGAATTCGTTTCGTGAGTTGGCCGAGCGCTACGGCTCGGACTCCGGCGGCGAGATGGGTCCGGTCGAGCAGTCGTAGGCACCGATTAGCCTGGACTGTGTGGCAGACCCGTCAACCTATCGCCCCGCCGCGGGCAGCATCCCGACCGAACCCGGGGTCTACAAGTTCCGTGACGCACACGGCCGGGTCATCTACGTCGGCAAGGCCAAGAATCTGCGGTCGCGCCTGACGTCGTACTTCGCGGACCTGACCGGGCTGCATCCGCGCACTCGCCAGATGGTGACCACCGCCGCGGCAGTCGAGTGGACCGTGGTCGGCACCGAGGTGGAAGCGCTGCAGCTCGAGTACAACTGGATCAAGGAATTCGATCCCCGGTTCAACGTCCGCTATCGCGACGACAAGAGTTACCCGGTGCTCGCGGTGACCCTCAACGAGGAGTACCCGCGGTTGTTCGTCTACCGTGGCCCGCGACGGCGCGGGGTGCGCTACTTCGGGCCCTACTCGCACGCCTGGGCCATCCGCGAGACCGTGGATCTGCTGACCCGCGTGTTCCCGGCCCGCACATGTTCGACCGGCGTCTTCAAACGCCACCGACAGATCGACCGGCCCTGCCTGCTCGGGTACATCGACAAGTGTGCGGCGCCGTGCGTCGGGCGCGTGACCGCCGAGCAGCACCGTGAGATCGTCGACGACTTCTGCGACTTCCTGGCCGGCCGCACCGATCAGATGATCCGCCGACTCGAGCGTGAGATGACCACCGCTGCCGACGAACTCGACTTCGAGCGGGCCGCTCGACTGCGTGATGACGTGGGCGCGATGCGGCGCGCGATGGAGAAGCAGGCAGTGGTCCTCGGTGACGGTACCGACGCCGATGTGGTCGGCATGTCCGGGGATCAACTCGAGGTGTCGGTCCAGGTCTTCCACGTTCGCGATGGCCGGGTCCGTGGCCAACGCGGATGGGTGGTCGAGCGGTCCGACGACGATTCCGCCGGTGAGGAGGTCGGGCAGTTCCTGACCCAGTTCTACGGTGCCCAGGTCGATCTCGACGCCACCGTCGAGATCGACGACGACCGTGCGCACGGCGAGTCGATCCCGCGCGAGGTGCTGGTCCCGGCGCTGCCCGACGATCACGCGGATCTCCAGCAGTGGTTGTCGGATCTGCGGGGCAGCCGGGTGGACCTGCGTGTGCCGCAACGCGGTGACAAAAAGGCGCTGTTCGACACCGTGACGCGCAACGCCGCCGAGGCACTGGCGCAGCACAAGCTCAGGCGTGCCGGCGACCTCACGACGCGGTCGGCCGCCCTGACCGAGCTACAGGAGACACTCGGCCTCGACCAGGCGCCGCTGCGAATCGAGTGCGTCGACATCTCCCATGTGCAGGGCACCGACGTCGTGGCGTCGTTGGTCGTGTTCGAGGATGGCCTCGCCCGCAAATCTGACTACCGGCACTACTCGATCCGGCACGCTGCCGGAGACGGCCGCTCCGACGACGTCGCCTCGATCGCCGAGGTGACCCGACGGCGATTCCTGCGGCATCGGCAGGATCAGGAGAGTCCGATCACCTCCGCGGTGGACCCCGATACCGGTCGCGCCCGCAAGTTCGCCTACCCACCAAACCTTTTCGTGGTCGACGGTGGTGCGCCGCAGGCGCACGCCGCCGCCACGGTGCTCGACGAGCTCGGCGTGACCGACGTCGCGGTCGTCGGACTGGCCAAACGGCTGGAAGAGGTGTGGATTCCGGGTGATGATGAACCGGTGATCCTGCCGCGGACGAGCGAGGCGTTGTTCTTGCTCCAACGCGTGCGCGACGAGGCGCACCGCTTCGCGATCACCTTCCACCGCAGCAAGCGCAGCAAACGCATGACCGAATCCGTTCTCGACGGTGTGCCGGGGCTCGGTCGTACCCGCCGCACGGCGCTCGTCACGCATTTCGGGTCGGTCGCCCGCCTGCGCGAGGCGTCTCTGGAGGAGATCTCGGGGGTCCCGGGAATCGGGTCGGCGACCGCACGAGCCGTCCGAGCCGCACTGGCCCAGGATGCGGCACCCGACCCCGCGGTGTCGGATCCCGCTGGGGCCGATCACGATGGGCCAGACCCTGCTGTGCGCGACCCTGCTGGGCCGGAGCACGCCGGCGCGGGAGCTGCAACAACTCAACGCGAATCGACGGAGCAACGAGTGGAGGAGACGACCGGTGATCGACCCACCTGACGCCGAACCGACCGCCGAGACCGGCAGAGAGGCCACGGACCTCACCGTCCTGTTCGTCGCCGGTCTATCGGGGGCCGGCCGTTCCACCGCCGCAAACGTGCTCGAGGACGACGGGTGGTACGTCGCCGACAACGTGCCGCCGTCGTTGATCGCGACAATGGTGGAGATGGTACGCGAGAGCGACCCGACGATCTCGCGCCTGGCGATGGTGATCCGCGCGTCCGACGACGAGATCGGCGGTCAACTCGACGATCTCCGCAAGTCACTGGAAACGTCCGGCGCGCGCACCAAGCTGCTGTTCCTCGACGCCAGTGACCATGTCCTGGTGCGCCGCTTCGAACAGGTGCGGCGACGCCATCCGTTGCAGGGCCGCGAGACACTTGTCGACGGCATCGCCCGCGAGCGCGCCATCCTGGCGCCGATCAAGAACTCCGCCGACCTTGTCGTAGAGACATCGGCGCTGACCGCAGCCAAACTGCGCGAGGTGGTGGAGGGGGTGTACCCGCACGACACCGACAACCGCCTCAGCGTGGCCGTGCAGTCGTTCGGATTCAAGTACGGTCTGCCGATCGACTCCGACTACGTGGCCGACGTCCGGTTCCTGCCGAACCCGTATTGGATCGCCGACCTGCGGGCGCAGAACGGTCGTGATGACGAGGTCCGGGACTACGTGCTCGGTCAGGACGGTGCGGGTCGTTTTGTGGATCTCCATCTCGAGATCGTGGCGGTGGTGGCTCCCGGATACCTGCGAGAAGGCAAGCGGTACATGACGATCAGCATCGGGTGCACCGGCGGCAAACACCGCAGCGTGGCGATCTCGGAGGAGGTCGGCCGTCGGCTCGCGGCGGCGACCGACACGCACGGCACGCCTTGCTACGACGTGCGGGTGATCCATCGTGATCTGGGGCGCGAATGAGTGCCCCGCAGGAACCCGCGGCGCGCGACATGCGGATCGTGGCGCTCGGCGGGGGGCACGGTCTGTACGCGACGCTTACGGCGATGCGCTATCTGAGCCCTGATGTCACGGCAGTGGTCACTGTCGCCGACGATGGTGGATCGTCGGGACGGCTGCGCGCCGAGTTGGGCGTCATCCCGCCTGGTGATCTGCGAATGGCATTGTCGGCGTTAATGTCTGCGCCGGCTGCGCTGGCCGACAGGGTAGACGGACCCACCCCGCACGGCCCGTCGGCACACGAACTGTGGGCGAGTATCTTCCAGCATCGATTCGGCGGTCGGGGAGCTCTGGCGGGTCACCCGGTCGGCAACCTGCTGCTGGCAGGCCTGACCGAGGTCACCGGGGATCCGGTGGCGGCGCTCGACGAGCTCGTCGCCGTGTTCGACATCGATGGCCGCGTGCTGCCCATGTCGGCGGTGCCACTCGACATCGAGGCCGACGTCTCCGGGCTGGAGAGCGACCCGCGCATCAGCAGGTGCATCCGCGGGCAGGTCGCGGTCGCGACCACACCCGGAAAGGTCCGGCGGGTTCGTCTGCTCCCGGCAGACCCGCCGGCGTGCCCGGATGCCGTCGAGACGATCCGCGAGGCAGATCTGGTGGTGCTGGGCCCGGGGTCCTGGTTCTCCAGCGTGATCCCGCACGTGCTGGTACCCGAGCAGCTCCGGGCGCTGCGGGAGACCCGCGCGCGGCGGATGCTGTTCGTCAACCTGGCACCCGAACCCGGTGAGACGACCGGATTCTCGGTGGAACGCCACCTCCATGTGCTGCACGCCCACGCCGACGTGTTCCAGGTCGACGACATCGTGGTCGACGCGGCCTCGGTACCCGCCGGGCGTGAGCGGGATCACCTGATCCGGGCGGCTGAGTTGTTCGGCGCACGCCTGCACGTAGGTGACCTCGCAATACCTGGTCGGCACGTGCACGACCCGGAGAAAGTCGCCACTCTGGTGAAGCAACTGTGCGAAGGTGAATTGAGTCGATACGCTGTCCGAGCGCAAGAATCGTGAGTGAGTCGTGTGCACCGGCGACGGCGTTCGGAGCCGACGCGGTGATCACCGGGGATGGGTTCAATGCTCCTGGCGTGCCACGGCGCGACCCGGACAGAAGAACCGTGACAGGAGGGCAGGGACCGGTGGCGATGACCGCGGCGGTGAAGGATGAGCTTTCACGTCTGACCGTGACCCAGGTGAGTTGCCGCAAGGCCGAGGTGTCGGCGCTGTTGCGATTCGCCGGCGGACTGCACATCGTGGCGGGGCGGGTGGTGGTCGAGGCGGAGGTGGACCTCGGCAACGTCGCGCGACGGCTGCGGCGGGAGATCTTCGACCTGTACGGCTACAACTCCGACGTCCACGTGTTGCGTAGCGGCGGTCTTCGAAAAGGTGCCCGCTACATCGTGCGGGTCACCAAGGACGGTGAGGGTCTGGCGCGCCAGACCGGACTGCTCGACCTGCGTGGCCGACCGGTCCGGGGCCTCCCGGCTCAGGTCGTCGGCGGCAGCGTCGCCGACGCCGAGGCCGCGTGGCGCGGTGCCTTCCTGGCCCACGGTTCGTTGACCGAGCCGGGTCGCTCCTCAGCACTCGAAGTCAGCTGCCCCGGCCCCGAAGCGGCCCTCGCGTTGGTCGGCGCGGCCCGCCGGCTCGGTGTGTCCGCGAAGGCACGTGAGGTGCGCGGAGCCGACCGGGTGGTCATCCGGGACGGGGAGGCCATCGGTGCGTTGTTGACCCGCATGGGTGCCAACGACACCCGGCTGGTGTGGGAGGAGCGGCGCATGCGTCGCGAGGTCCGCGCAACCGCCAACCGCCTCGCCAACTTCGACGATGCCAACCTGCGTCGTTCGGCTCGGGCCGCCGTCGCGGCGGCCGCCCGGGTCGAGCGGGCCCTCGACATCCTGGGCGATGAGGTGCCCGATCACTTGGTGGCCGCCGGCCAGTTGCGCATCACCCATCGGCAGGCCTCCCTGGAGGAACTCGGTCAGCTCGCCGATCCGCCGATGACCAAGGATGCCGTCGCCGGGCGCATTCGACGATTGCTGTCGATGGCGGACAAGAAGGCCCGCACCGACGGCATACCGGACACCGAATCGGCCGTGACCTCGGACCTGCTCGACGACGCCTGAGCGCAGTCGAACCCGCGTGTCGGGCGATTCGTACCCATCGCATGCTGTTCGGTGAGCCTCCTACTAGGCTGAGGTGGGCCACGGGTGATGTTCACCATCGTGAATGTCGCCCCCGTTTGCGGCCGCAGGCCTTGATGATGAATACCGCTAAGGAGCACAACAGTGACTGTTCGGGTAGGCGTTAACGGATTCGGCCGGATCGGCCGCAACTTCTTCCGCGCCGTGGAAGCACAGAAGGCTTTGGGTACCACCGACATCGAGATCGTCGCGGTCAACGACCTGACCGACAACGCGACACTCGCTCATCTGCTCAAGTTCGACTCCATCCTCGGCCGCCTCCCGGAGGACGTCAGCCTCGAGGGTGAGGACACCATCGTCGTCGGCGACAAGAAGATCAAGGCGATGGCGATCAAGGAGGGCCCGTCGGCACTCCCGTGGGGTGATCTCGGCGTCGATGTCGTGGTCGAGTCGACCGGCATCTTCACCGACGGCACCAAGGCCAAGGGGCATCTCGACGCCGGTGCCAAGAAGGTCATCATCTCCGCGCCCGCCAAGAACGAGGACATCACCATCGTGATGGGCGTCAATGACGACAAGTACGACGGCAGCCAGAACATCATCTCCAATGCCTCGTGCACCACCAACTGCCTCGGCCCGTTCGCCAAGGTGCTCAACGACGAGTTCGGCATCGTCTCCGGCCTGATGACCACCGTGCACGCCTACACCCAGGACCAGAACCTGCAGGACGGCCCGCACAAGGATTTGCGCCGCGCCCGCGCCGCCGCGCTGAACGTGGTCCCGACCTCCACCGGTGCGGCCAAGGCCATCGGCCTGGTGCTGCCCGAACTGCTCGGCAAGCTCGACGGTTACGCCCTGCGCGTGCCGATCCCGACCGGCTCGGTCACCGACCTCACCGCGATCCTGGAGAAGTCCGCGACCGCCGACGAGATCAACGCTGCGATGAAGGCTGCTGCCGAGGGACCGCTCAAGGGCATCCTGAAGTACTACGACGCGCCGATCGTCTCCAGCGACATCGTCACCGATCCGCACTCGTCGCTCTACGACGCCGGCCTCACCAAGGTCATCGGCAATCAGGTCAAGGCTGTCTCCTGGTACGACAACGAGTGGGGCTACTCCAACCGCCTGGTTGACCTGACCGGTCTCGTCAGCAAGTCGCTGTAATCGCCCTCGAGTCACTAGGAGCAACGCCACCATGGGCGTACCCACACTGAAAGACCTTCTGGAAGAAGGCGTTTCGGGTCGGGGAGTGCTGGTCCGGTCGGATTTCAACGTTCCGCTCGACGGAACCACGATCACCGACCCGGGCCGCATCCTGGCCTCCCTGCCGACCTTGTCGGCGCTGGTCGATGCCGGTGCAAAGGTCATCATCACCGCGCATCTCGGTCGTCCGAAGGGCGAACCGGATCCGAAGTTCTCGCTGGCCCCGGTGGCCGAGCGACTCGGCGCTGAACTCGGCCGCAACGTGCAGTTGGCCGGCGACGTGGTCGGAACCGATGCGCTCGCCCGGGCCGAAGGCCTCACCGACGGCGATGTCCTGCTGCTGGAGAACGTGCGTTTCGATCCGCGCGAGACCTCCAAGGACGAGACCGAACGGGAAGCGCTGGCCAAGGCGCTCGTCGAGTTGGTCGGCGACGACGGTGCCTTCGTCTCCGATGGCTTCGGTGTGGTGCATCGCAAGCAGGCGTCGGTGTACGACGTCGCGAAGCTCCTGCCGCACTACGCCGGCAAACTCGTGGCGGCCGAGGTAGACGTGTTGTCGAAGCTGACCCACGAGGTGGCGCGGCCGTATGCGGTCGTCCTGGGCGGGTCGAAGGTGTCGGACAAGCTCGGCGTTATCGAAGCGCTGGCCCCGAAGGTCGACACCCTGGTCATCGGTGGCGGCATGGCGTTCACCTTCCTTGCCGCGCAGGGACACTCGGTGGGCAACTCGCTGCTGCAGGAAGATCAGATCGACACCTGCAAGGGCCTGCTCGAGCAGTTCGGTGACGTGATTCGGCTGCCGGTCGACGTGGTGGTGGCCGACAAGTTCGCCGCCGACGCCGAGGCGAAGACGGTCTCCGTAACGGAGATCCCAGAGGGGTGGATGGGTCTGGACATCGGGCCCGAATCGGTCAAACGTTTCACCGCGGTCCTCTCCGGAGCCGAGACGGTGTTCTGGAACGGGCCTTCGGGCGTGTTCGAGTTCGAGAAGTTCGCATCGGGTACCCGCGGGGTCGCCGAAGCGATCGCGGTGACCACCAAGGGCGGCGCGTTCACGGTCGTCGGCGGCGGCGACTCGGCGGCCGCCGTGCGCACCCTGGGTCTGCCCGACAGCGATTTCTCGCACATCTCGACCGGTGGCGGGGCATCCCTGGAGTATCTCGAGGGCAAGGAGCTGCCCGGACTGAAAGTGCTGGAGAGCTGATGGCGCGTACACCGCTCATTGCGGGCAACTGGAAGATGAACCTGAATCATCTGGAGGCCATCGCGCTCGTCCAGAAGATCGCGTTCGCCTTGCCCGCGAAGTACTTCGACAAGGTCGATGTGACGGTCATCCCGCCGTTCACCGACATCCGGAGCGTCCAGACCGTCGTGGACGGCGACAAGTTGCTGCTCACCTATGGTGCGCAGGATCTGTCGGCACACGATTCGGGGGCGTTTACCGGTGAGATCAGCGGTGCCTTCCTGGCCAAGCTGGGGTGCACCTATGTCGTCGTCGGACACTCCGAGCGTCGCACCATGCATGCCGAGACCGACGAGGTCGTCCTGGCCAAGACCAAGGCGGCGCTCAAGCACGGCCTGACGCCGATCGTGTGCATCGGTGAGGGTCTCGACATCCGGGAGGCGGGCGAACACGTCGCATACAACGTCACCCAACTCAAGGGGTCGTTGGCGGGTTTGTCGGCCGAGGAGGTCGGCAAGGTGGTCATCGCGTACGAGCCGGTGTGGGCCATCGGCACGGGGCGAGTGGCCAGCGCGCAGGACGCCCAGGAGGTGTGTTCGGCCGTGCGGGGTGCACTCGCCGAAATCTCGGACGATGCGACCGCAGATTCGGTTCGGGTGCTGTACGGCGGCTCGGTGAACGCGAAGAACGTCGGCGACATCGTCGGCCAGACCGATGTCGACGGAGCCCTCGTCGGCGGTGCGTCGCTGAAATCCGACGAGTTCGCGACATTGTCGGCCATCGCGGCCGGCGGGCCACTGCCGTGACGGCTCCTGCTCGCAAGCTCCGGGCCTCCTGAGGGCGGCAGGGGTTTGGTTCCGCTGACCCCCGTCACCCCATTCTCTGAGCACCGGCGACGAGCGCGTAGACTGTGGCAGGTTGTGCGGAGTTCGACGCTCCGCGCGACCTGCCACAGTTGCTTTGCACCGACCGAACAGGACTGACTACACGTGAAGCTCGCACTCGACATCGGATTGGTCATCACCAGCGTGTTGATGGTGGTGCTGGTGTTGCTGCACCGCGGTAAGGGCGGTGGCTTGTCGTCGCTGTTCGGTGGCGGTGTGCAGTCGAGTCTGTCCGGTTCGAGCGTCGTCGAGCGCAACCTGGATCGGCTGACCGTCTTCGTCGGCATCATCTGGTTCATCTTCATCATCGGCATCGGAGTCGACATCAAACTTTCCTGACGATCAGACGTCGAAACATTCGGCGACCCTGCCTTTCCGCATCAGTGCGGAGGTATGGGTCGCCGTTTTCGCGCTGACCGCGCCCGCCACGGTGCCCGATACCGGCCGCCGGGCCGACGCGCCCCGACGCGCCCCGAGATGACGCACCGTGTGAATACCGGGATACTGACCTCATGAGCGAATCGATCTCGTCTGAGTCCACTCGGTCCGCCGGAGCGCCTGCGTGGCGTCCCACGATGACAATCGCCGACCACATCATCATCGACGACGAGGGCCGCGCTCTCACCGAGCCACTGCGTGAGGACATCCGCCTGCTCGGCGGCCTGCTGGGTGACATGGTTCGCGAACACTCGGGCGACGAGGTCTTCGATCTGGTCGAGAACGCGCGGATCGCCGCATTCCGCATCCGTCGCGCGGAGATCGATCGCGACACCCTCGCCGACATGTTCGCCGATGTCGACCTGTCGGTTGCCATGCCCGTGATCCGTGCGTTCTGCAACTTCGCCCTGCTGGCCAATCTCGCCGAGGACATCCACCGCGAACGGCGGCGCGCCATCCATGTGCGAGCGGGCGATCCGCCCCAGGACAGCACCCTGGCGGCAACCTACGCAAAGCTGGCCGAAGCCGGGCTGACCGATGCTCAGGTGGGCAAGGCGCTGGCGGACGCGACGGTGGTGCCGGTCATCACCGCTCATCCGACCGAGACGCGCCGCCGCACCGTGTTCGAAGCTCAGAACCGCATCACCGAACTCATGCGTTTCCGCAGCCGGACAGAACTGACGCCGGCCGAAGAGGCCGAGGTGCTCGAAGGCCTCCGCCGGCAGATCCTGACCCTGTGGCAGACGGCGCTGATCCGTCTCGAGCGACTCAACATCAAGGACGAGATCCGCTCCGGCCTGCGGTATTACGACGCCTCCTTCTTCGAGGTGGTACCCAAGATCAACACAGGTGTCCGTGCGGCGCTGCGCAGCGCGTACCCCGACGCCGGGCTCGACGACGATCCGATGCTGCGGATGGGTTCCTGGATCGGTGGCGACCGCGACGGCAATCCCTTCGTCACCGGGGAGATCGTGGAGATGGCCACCACCCTCGCGGCGCGTACGGCCATCGGTCACCACTTGTCGGAACTGCGCCTGTTGGCCGAAGAACTGAGCATGTCGACGCGCCTCATGTCGCCCGACGACCGGATTTATGAACTCGGGGGAGTCGACCGGGCCGATCCCGCAGCCGACGAGCCGTTCCGACTCGCCTTGGGCAAGATCCGATCTCGTCTCGTGGCCACCGCGGTCCACATGTTCGGTGAGGAGGTCATGAAGGCATCGGATCTCTTCGAGCTCGACGGGGCCGAGCCGTATTCCGACGCAGACGAACTGCTCGCCGAGCTGGACATCGTGGACGCCGCGCTGCGATCCACCCACGACGACATCATCGCCGACGACCGCCTGCTCATGCTGCGAGAAGCGGTCCGTACCTTCGGTTTCAACCTATCCGGCCTGGACATGCGGCAGAACTCCGACATGCACGAAGAGGTCGTTGCCGAGTTGCTCGCATGGGCCGGCGTGCACCCGGACTATGCCTCACTCGACGAGGCGCAACGGGTGGAGATCCTGACACGCGAGCTCACCGCACGACGTCCGCTCACCCGACTGGACGCGGAGCTCAGCGAGCTCGCGACCAAGGAACTCGACATCGTGCGGGCAGCCGCCAAGGCCGTCAATATGTTCGGCCCCGAGTCGGTGCCGAACTACGTCATCAGCATGTGTACGTCGGTGAGCGACATGCTCGAGCCGATGATCCTGCTGAAGGAAGCCGGATTGATCGATCTGGATCCGGAGACCGGAAAGCTGTCGTCGTCGGTGCGTATCGTGCCGCTGTTCGAGACCATCGAGGATCTGCAGCAAGGGGCCGAGACACTACTGGCGGCACTCGACATCCCCCTCTATCGCGACCTCGTCGAAGGTCAGGCCGGTATGCAGGAGGTGATGCTCGGCTACTCCGACTCGAACAAGGACGGCGGGTACATGGCCGCGAACTGGGCGTTGTACCGCGGCGAACTCGACCTGGTGGAGGCGGCCGAGAAGGCCGGAATCCGACTGCGACTGTTCCACGGACGTGGTGGCACCGTCGGGCGCGGTGGTGGCCCGAGTTACGACGCCATCCTCGCGCAACCGCCCGGAGCCGTGCAGGGTTCTCTGCGAATCACCGAGCAGGGCGAGATCATCGCGGCCAAGTACGCCGAACCCGTCCTGGCCGAACGAAATCTGGAGACCTTGCTGGCAGCGACCATAGAGTCGTCGCTGCTCGATGTGGAAGGACTCGGCGACGAATCCGAGGACGTCTACAGCAACATGGACGAGATCGCGGCCCTCGCACGTTCCGCCTACAGCAAGTTGGTTCACGAGACGCCCGGCTTCGTGGAGTACTTCACCACGTCGACACCGTTGTCGGAGATCGGCGCGCTGAACATCGGCAGCCGGCCGGCGTCGCGTAAGCAGACCGAGAAGATCTCCGATCTGCGGGCCATCCCGTGGGTGCTGTCCTGGACGCAATCGCGGGTGATGCTGCCCGGGTGGTACGGCACCGGTTCTGCCTTCGAACAATGGGTGGGCGACGACGAGAAGCGTTTGGAAACCTTGCGCCGCTACTACGAGACCTGGCCGTTTTTCCGCACCGTCATATCCAATATGGCGCAGGTGCTCGCGAAGTCCGATATGGGACTGGCGCACCGCTACGCCCAGCTCGTCGAGGACGAGGACCTACGCGACACGGTGTTCGGGATGATCGTCGACGAACACGAACGCACCATCGCGATGTGCGCGAAGATCACCGGTACCGAGGACCTGCTGTCGGACAACTCGGCGCTGAAACGCTCGGTGTACAACCGGTTCCCGTATCTGGAGCCGCTCAACTTGTTGCAGATCGAGCTGCTGCGCCGGTTCCGTGCCGGTGACGACGAGCCACGGATACGCCGCGGGATCCAGCTGACGATGAACGGCCTCGCCACCGCCCTACGCAACTCGGGCTAGTCCCCGGCCCGTCGACTGGGCGCCTTTCCCGTCGATTGGGCACTGATTCTTGTTGACTGGGCGCCCCGACCGGCGCAGGCGGTTCCCTCGCGCGGAATGCGGCAGTCGGTTGTCCGTGTTGCACCCGGCATGAAGGCTTTGTGGGTGAGTGCACATCCCGATCGCGGGTCTCTCAACTGCCATCTCCATCAATTCGGTGTACGGGCTCTGCACGCCGAGGGGTGGCAGGTGACCGAATCCGATCTCTACGCGATGGACTGGGATCCGGTTCTGCGCGAGGAGGGCGGGGCCGACGTCGAAACCGAACAGCGCAAACTGGCCGATGCCGACCTCGTCGTGCTGCAGTTCCCGCTCTGGTGGTACGGCATGCCGGCGATCATGAAGGGATGGATCGACCGGGTCTTCGAGCGCGGTTTCGCCTACGACGTGATGGATCCGGCCACGGGGAGAGCCCGAAAGTACGGCGACGGCGGGTTGGTCGGACGACGTGCGCTGACGATCGTCACCGCCGGCGACCGTCCCGGTAGCCTCGGCCCGCGCGGGATCAGCGGCGACATCGAGGACGTGCTGTGGCCTACGCTGCACGGAACCCTCTGGTACACCGGGATGTCCGCACTCCGTCCGCATCTCATCACCCAGGCGCGCGACGTGAATGCGTCCACCATCGAAGGGGTCGAACGCGAGCTGGCCGACAGACTTCGCAGTGTTGCCGACGAGGAACCGATCGGATTCCTACCCCTCGACGAGGAGTTCTACGATCACTCGATTCGGTTGTGCGAGGGTGTCTCACCTGGGCTCACCGGCAACGCCGCTCATCGCTTCGTGACGTGACCGGGGCCTGACGACGTGTACCCGCCGGCCGCCCAGTTGGTCCATGCGAAGAGCATGGCCCGACGACGACCGCCTCAGAGGCGCGACGCGGCGGGACGATCCAGGAACCAGACCGTCTCGTCGGTTCCGTGCGCACCGGCGCAGGGCCAGTCGGCTGCGTGCGCGCCGGTGTGGGCTGCCGCGACCGCCTCGGCCTTGTCCTCGCCGGCAACCAGGAACCACACCGCCTTGCTGCGGTTGACCACGGGGAGCGTCAGGGTGATGCGTCGGGGTGGCGGCTTGGGCGAGTCTTCCACGGCGACAACGGTCTTCTCGGTCTCGGCGGTGGCCGCGGTGTGCGGGAACAGCGAGTTGATGTGACCCTCACCGCCCATCCCGAGCAGGTGCAGATCGAAATGCGGCACACGGCCGGCACTGGTCCGCGTCAACACCGATGCATACGAGGCGGCGGCGGCCTCGATGTCATCGCCGAACTCGCCATCCGACGGTGCCATGGCGTGCACTCGCGCCGGGTCGACCGGAACATGATCGAGCAACGCCTCGCGCGCCTGTCCGTAGTTGCGCTCCGGGTCGTCGGCGGGCACGAATCGGTCGTCGCCCCAGAACAACTCGATCCGTGACCAGTCGACGTCACCGCTGTCGGCCGCCAACGCACGCAGGATCGCTATCCCGTTGCTGCCGCCGGTCAACACGACCGAGGCGACACCGTGGTCGGCCTGGGCCTTGGTGACCAGATCCACGAATCGACTGGACGCGGTCGCGACCAGGTCGCTCTTGTCGTCGAACACCAGGGTTTCCGGAATCATTAGGCGACCGCCTGTCCTTCGAACTCCACGTCCACCACACCCTGCAGTGCCAGTGCGTAGACGTCGTCGGTGTCGAGGCGACGTAGTTCCTCGGCCAGCAGAAGAGGCAGTTCGCGGCGGGTCATCGCGACGCGCCCGTCGGGTTTGCCCGGCATGCTCAGCACAGCGTTGTTGTTCATGTCGAGCGAGAGGACGGTCGGGCCGTCTTCGCGCATCAGACGGACCTCGAAGCTTCCCACGCTCCGCCGGGTCGGCACCGACAGCGCCGACCGTAGCCAGCCCGCGAGCAGGTCGATGCCGGGGGAGTCGGCGGGGCCTGCCACCACGACCTCGGTGAGCGGCGTGTGCGGCGGTCGATCCGCTGCCGAGGCCAGCAGGGCCCGCCAATGCGTGATCTGCGTCCAGGCGAGATCGGTGTCACCCGGCGAGTACGTGGCCAACCGCCGGGCAAGCACCGTCTTGGGATTGGCACACCGGTTGGCGTCGAGGATGCGACGGCGCCCGAGTGAACCCATCGGATCGGATGCCGGCGCAGTGGGCGCCTCGCCGGGCCACCACACGACAACCGGTGTGTCGGGCAACAGGAACGGGGTGACCACCGAGCGCGGGTGATCGGCGAGTTCACCCTGTAGCGAGAGCAGCACCACTTCCGACGCCCCGGCGTCGCCACCCACCCGAATCTCGGCATCGAGCCGGGAGTCGGCAGAGCGATCGCCGCGGGTCACCACGATCACTCGGCTCGGATGCTCACTGCTGGCACCGATCGCGGCCTCGATGGCACCTTCGGTGGGTTCGCCGTGTTCGGCACACACGACCAGCGTGAGCACGCGACCGAGACTGATGGCGCCGCCGGCCTCCCGGACTTCGACGATTTTCTTCGCGACATCGGTGGTGGAGGTGTTGGGCAACTCGACGATCATCGTCAGCCATTCTGTCGTTGGTCTACCGGCGGATGCACGGGCGTCGCGGTCATGGTCGGCGCCAGGTTCGGCCGACGCGCGACATCATCTCGTCGGCGGACGCCGGGCCCCAGGTCCCCGACTCGTAGGTGTCGGGCGTGCCGGACTCGGCCCAGTGTTCTATGACCGGGTCGAGTATTTTCCAGGAGAGTTCGACTTCTTCGTTGACCGGGAAGAGCGACGGCTCACCGAGCAACACGTCCAAGATCAGTCGCTCGTAGGCCTCCGGCGACGCCTCGGTGAACGCGGTGCCGTAGCTGAAGTCCATGTTGACGTCGCGGACCTCCATGCTCGACGCCGGCACCTTGGACCCGAACCGAAGGGTGATCCCTTCGTCCGGCTGTACTCGGATGACCAGCGCGTTCTGGCTGAGTTCCTCGGTCATGGTCTTGTCGAACGGCAGATGGGGAGCCCGTTTGAACACGAGTGCGATCTCGGTGACGCGGCGTCCGAGGCGTTTGCCGGTGCGCAGGTAGAACGGGACACCGGCCCAGCGTCGGGAGTCCACCTCGAGGGCGATCGCGGCGAAGGTCTCGGTGGTCGAGTCCTTCGCGAAGCCCTCCTCATCGAGCAGTCCCGGCACCTTCTGGCTGCCCTGCCAGCCACCGCCGTACTGCCCTCGCGCGGTGTTTTCGTCGAGCGGTTCGATGTTGCGGGTCGCCGCGAGCACCTTGATCTTCTCGTCCTGCAGCTGTTTGGGTTCGAAGGAGATCGGTTCCTCCATGGCGACCAGCGCCATCAGTTGCAGCAGATGATTCTGGATCACATCACGTGCTGCGCCGATACCGTCGTAGTAGCCGGCCCGGCCGCCGAGTCCGATGTCCTCGGCCATGGTGATCTGCACGTGATCGACGTAATGCGAACTCCACAGCGGATCGAACATCTGGTTGGCGAAGCGCAACGCCAAGATGTTCTGCACCGTCTCCTTGCCGAGATAGTGGTCGATCCGGAAGACCGACGACTCGGGGAACACCCCGTTGACGATCGCGTTGAGTTCCTTGGCCGATTCCAGGTTGTGCCCGAACGGCTTCTCGATCACGACGCGGCGCCAGTGGTCGCCGTCTTCCTTGGCCAGACCGCTGCGGTCCAGCTGCTCGCAGACGGTGGGGAACGCCTTGGGCGGGATCGACAGATAGAAGGCGTGGTTGCCGTCGGTGCCGCGTTCCTTGTCGAGCCCCTCCAGGGTTTCCTTGAGCCGGTCGAACGCGCTGTCGTCGTCGAAGGCGCCCTGGACGAACCGGAAGCCTTCGGCGAGTCGCTCCCACACCTCCTCGCGGAACCCCGTGCGTGCGTGGTCGCGCACCGCATCGTGGACGACCTTGGCGAAGTCCTCGTCGTCCCAGTCGCGACGAGCGAAACCGACGAGCGCGAACGACGGCGGTAGCAGACCGCGATTGGCCAGGTCGTAGACCGCCGGCATCAACTTCTTGCGGGCGAGGTCGCCCGTCACGCCAAAGATGATCAGGCTGCACGGGCCCGCGATCCGTGGCAGCCGCTTGTCCCGGGGATCGCGGAGCGGGTTGTTCCAGGTGGTACCGCCGCCGGGCACTCGGGGTCAGCCCTTCGCGGCCGTGAGCTGCTCGGCGGTGGCGTCGAGCAATTCGTTCCACGACACCTCGAACTTCTCCACGCCCTCGTCCTCGAGGACCTTGAAGACGTCGGCGACGTCGATGCCGACAGCGGCGAGACTGTCGAAGACCTCTTGCGACTCGTTCGCCAGGCCGACGATGGATCCGGTGTTGACCCAGCCGTGATCGGCGAACGCATCCATCGTCTTGCCCGGCATGGTGTTCACCGTGTTGGGGGCGACGAGTTCGCTGACATACAGGGTGTCGGGGTAGTCGGGATTCTTCACCCCGGTCGACGCCCACAGGGCACGCTGTGGGCGGGCGCCCTGCGCGAGAAGGTCGGGGAAGCGGGACTCGACCTCGAAGACCTCCTGATAGGCCTGATAGGCGAGTCGTGCGTTGGCCAGTGCGGCTTTGCCCTTGAGGTCGGTCGCGGCCGGGGTACCGATGGCATCGAGACGCTTGTCGACCTCGGTGTCGACCCGCGAGACGAAGAACGAGGCCACCGAATGGATGGTCGAGAGGTCATGGCCCGCAGCGGCGGCCGCGTCGAGGCCGTCCAGGTAGGCGTCCATCACCTCCTTGTACCGCTCCACCGAGAAGATCAGCGTCACGTTCACGCTGATGCCCTCGGCCAGCGTACGGGTGATCGCGGGCAGCCCCGCCTTGGTGGCGGGGATCTTGATCAGCAGGTTCGGCCGATCGACGATCTTCCACAGTTCGACGGCCTGTGCGACGGTGGCGTCGGTTTCGTGGGCCAGTCGCGGATCCACTTCGATCGACACGCGCCCGTCGACGCCGTCGGACTCCTCGAACACCGGTGCGAGCACGTCGCAGGCGTTGCGTACGTCGTCGGTGGTGACGGTCCGGATCGTCGCGTCGACGTCGGCTCCGCGCGCGGCCAGCTCGTTGACCTGGCCGTCGTAGGCGGTTCCCTTCGACAGGGCCGCCTGGAAGATGGATGGATTCGTGGTGACTCCGACGACGGATTTGGTCTCGACCAGTTCCTTGAGGCCACCGGAGGAGATCAGTTCTCGCGACAGGTCGTCGAGCCAGACCGAGACGCCGGCCTCGGACAGTTCTGCCAGCTTTGCGTTCTGCGTCATGCTGCTATCCCTTCACGTTGGCGATCGAGCGTTGTGCGGCGGCGACGGTGGCGTCGGGTGTGATGCCGAACTCGGTGTACAGCGTCTGGTAGTCGGCGGATTCCCCGTAGTGCTCGAGTGAAACGCATTCGCCGAAGCCGCCGACGATCTTGTGCCACGACATGGCGATACCCGCCTCGACGGAGACGCGGGCTTTCACTGTCGGCGGCAGTACCTGATCGCGGTAGTTCTGGTCCTGGCTTTCGAACCACTCGACGCATGGCATGGATACGACCCGTGCGCCGATGCCCTGCGCCTCCAGCTTCTGGCCGGCGGCGACGGCGATCTCGACCTCCGAGCCGGTGGCGATGAGGATCACGTCGGGGACGGGTGTGGATGCCTCGACGAGGACGTAGCCGCCCTTCTCCACGCCCTGGGCCGAGGTGTTCTCCAACACCCCGACCTTCTGGCGGGTCAGGCACAGACCGACCGGTCCGCTGCTGCTGGACTTTTCCAGCACCGTCTTCCACGCGAACGCGGTCTCGTTCGCATCGGCCGGACGGACCACGCTGAGATTCGGGATGGCGCGCAGGGCCGACAGGTGTTCGATCGGCTGGTGGGTGGGTCCGTCCTCGCCGAGCCCGATGGAATCGTGGGTCCACACATAGATCGGATCGATGTCCATCAGCGAGGCCAACCGGACCGCCGGACGCATGTAGTCACTGAACTGCAGGAAGGTGCCACCGTAGGCGCGGGTCGGTCCATGCAGCACGATGCCGGACAGGATCGAACCCATGGCGTGCTCGCGGATGCCGAAATGCAGCGTCCGCCCGTAGGGCTCGGCGTCCCAGTCGGCGTTGGAGATCGATTCGGGACCGAAGGACTTCGCGCCCTTCATGGTCGTGTTGTTGCTGCCGGCGAGGTCGGCCGAACCGCCCCACAGCTCGGGCAGTACGGGGGCAACGGCGTTGAGCACGTCACCGGATGCGGATCGGGTGGCGACCGAGCCGCCGGGCTCCCAGCTGGGCAGCACGTCGGACCAGCCGGCGGGTAGCCGGTCCTGGCTGACCCGATCGAACAGCTCCTTGCGCGCCGGTTCGCGTTCGACCCACGCGTTGAACGACGACTCCCATTCCTGGTGCGCCGTCCGACCGCGGTCGACGAGACCGCGGGTGTGCGAGATGACCTCGTCGCTCACCTCGAAGGACTTGTCGGGGTCGAAACCCAGGATCTTCTTGGTCGCCGCAACCTCATCGGCGCCCAATGCCGAGCCGTGCACGCCACCGGTGTTCATCTTGGTGGGTGCCGGGTAGCCGATGATGGTGCGCAGCAGGATGATCGACGGTCGATCGGTGACCGATTTGGCCTCGGCTACCGCGGCCTCGATGGCGACCACGTCCTCGCCGCCCTCGACGACCTGGACGTGCCAGCCGTATGCCTCGTAGCGCTTGGCGGTGTCCTCGGAGAGCGCGATGCTGGTGCCGTGTTCGATCGAGATCTCGTTGTCGTCGTAGAACAGGATCAGGTTCCCCAGTTGTTGGGTACCCGCCAGCGACGACGCCTCGGAAGTGACGCCCTCCTCGATGTCGCCGTCGGAGGCCACCACATAGATGTAGTGATCGAACGGGCTCTCACCCCACGCCGGCTCCGGATCGAACAGGCCCCGTTCGCGGCGGGCGGCCATCGCCATGCCCACCGCCGACGCCAAGCCCTGTCCGAGCGGTCCGGTGGTGATCTCCACGCCACGGGTGTGCCGGAACTCCGGGTGTCCCGGGGTCTTGGACTTGAAGGTGCGCAGCGCCTCGAGGTCGGCGAGTTCGAGGCCGAAGCCACCGAGGTAGAGCTGGATGTAGAGGGTGAGGCTCGAGTGCCCGCACGACAGCACGAAACGGTCGCGCCCGACCCACGCGGTGTCGGCGGGGTCGTGGCGCATCACACGCTGGAACAGCGTGTAGGCCAGGGGAGCGAGACTCATCGCGGTGCCGGGATGGCCACTTCCGCATTTCTGGACGGCGTCGGCGGCCAGTACCCGCACGGTGTCGACCGCGCGGGTGTCCACGTCGGTCCAATCGTCGGGGTAAGCCGGCTGGGTCAACGCGCGAATGTCATCTGTCAGCGCCACGGTCGTGGTGTCTCCTGTGCCTAGTCGGTGCGATCCGATCGCAGGTTGTCTGGTCCTGCCATCAACAGTATGTACAAGTCCACAAGGTGCTCGACGGTGTGATTCGCACGACCATCGCCCTGTCGGCGACGTCGCCACGATGGCGGGGTGCAACCACACCGGCCGCGAGTACGGCAGCCACGTCGTCAAGCCTAGTCGCCCTCGCTGTGCGACTGCGCGTCGAGTGACCCGAATGGACCCGGGAGGCGATTCTTCGATCGCCCGACCCACCGTCTACCATGCTCTGTAGTAGCCCCTCGTCGAGTTCCGCGCCGAAGTATCCGAATCCGCCGTGCTCCGACGTCGTCGGGGCAGACGAGGAGAGGCCGTGAGGATTGGGGAACGTGTGAGCGGAGATCTGTCCGCTGCATCCCGCGGGTCCCATGGGTCGGTCGCGCCGGCACCAGCCGCCGCGGGGGACTCGTTCTTGGCCCGGTCGAAGGCGACGGTGCTCGCCTACGTCGCGCTCACCAAACCGCGGGTCATCGAGCTTCTGTTGGTGGCCACGATCCCGGTGATGCTGCAGGCCGACCGTGGCCACGTCGACATCGCGTTGATCGCCGCCACCCTCTTGGGCGGCTGGCTCGGCGCGGGCAGTGCCAACACCCTGAACATGGTGGCCGACGCCGACATCGACCAGAAGATGAAGCGCACCGCGCGCCGGCCGCTGGCGCGTCACGCCGTGACCACGCGCAACGCGCTGATCTTCGGCATCGTGCTGTGGATCGCGTCGTTTGCGGTGCTGTGGTCGGCGGCGAATCTGCTCAGTGCGCTGCTGGTCACCGCGACCATCGCGTTCTACGTAGGCGTCTACACGATGATCCTCAAGCGTCGCACCTGGCAGAACGTGGTGTGGGGCGGGGCCGCCGGATGTATGCCGACCCTCGTCGGCTGGGCAGCGGTGACCGGATCCATCGGCTGGCAGCCGATCGTGCTGTTCTTGGTGATCTTCTTCTGGACACCGCCACACACCTGGGCGCTGGCGATGCGCTACAAGGAGGATTACCGGGCGGCCGGCGTGCCGATGCTGCCGGTGATCGCCACCGAGGAGCGCGTCACCCGCCAGATGGTCCTCTACACCTGGGCGACGGTGCTCAGTTCGCTTGCGCTGATCGCCGGCACGAGTTGGATCTACGCTGCGGTCGCGGTGCTCTCCGGCGGCTGGTTTGCCAGCCGTGTGCACAAGCTGTACAAGGAGACCCGGGCCGGTGCCGAAGTGGCGCCATTGAAGATCTTCCTGCAATCCAACGAGTATCTCGCCATCCTGTTCTGCGGTCTCGCCATCGATGCGGTGGTGAACCTGCCGCTGATCACCAGCTACTTCTGACCCCTCCGCATCCTCGCCGGTCGGCATCAGTCGCCGGGCGGTGACGCCCAGACCGGGGTCAGCCCGGGATCAGCACGGTCGTTCCCGTGGTCAGGCGTGACTCCAGCGCCCGGTGTGCCTCGGCGGCGTCGGCGAGGCGATGGCGCTGTCCCACCCTGATGTCGATGTCACCGTCTGCGACAGCACCCAGGAACTCGCCGGCGCGCCAACGCAGTTCTTCGGTGTCGGCTATGAAATGCCCCAGGGTCGGCCGGGTGACCGACAGCGAACCGGCCGGATTCAGACGCTGCAGATCAAACGGAGGAACCGGTCCGGACGCCGCGCCGAAGAGCACGATGATGCCGCGTACCGCGGTCGATGCCAGCGATTGTTCGAAGGTGTCGGCCCCCACACCGTCATAGGCCACCGACACCCCGCGGCCGTCGGTGAGTGACCGAACTTCCTCGGCCAGCGCGTCGCCGTATCGCACCACGTGATCGGCGCCTGCCGCTCGGGAGAGGGTCTCCTTGTCGTCCGAGGACACTGTCGTGATCACCCGCAGGCCACGACGCTTGGCCATCTGCGTCAGGATCAGACCGACTCCGCCGGCGCCGGCATGGATCAGCACGGTCTCACCCGTGGCCGGTCGAGCACTCCCGTCGAGTAGGTAGTGCGCGGTGAGTCCGCGGAGCATGGCCGATCCGGCGACATCGTCGGCCACCCCGTCCGGGATCGGCACAGCGCGGGCGGCGGGCACCGCGACCAGTTCGGCATAGCTGCCCGGCGCGTCGACCCAGCACACCCGTTGTCCGACGACCACATCGTCGACGTCGGCGCCGACCGCGGTCACCTCGCCGGCGCCCTCCGTGCCGGGCACATACGGCGGCACCGACGGGTAGAGGCCGCGGCGCAGGTAGGTGTCGATGAAGTTGACCCCGACCGCGGCGGTGCGCACGATGACCTCTCCCGGTGCGGGTATGGGGTCATCGACGGTGCCGAAATCGAGGACGTCGGGGCCGCCGTGGCGGACCACCTGGATTGCACGCATGGCACCGTTGTACCCCATCGGCCGAGAGGTGATCGCGCGTGCCATGCGCAGCGTGCCGGCCACCGGTGGGTCGACATCACGGCGGGTGGGCACCGGTATGCTCAAGCACCATGAGCGATCAGCCCGCAACCGATTCCGTCGACGCCTCCGCCCCCGCCGTCGAGGTGCCGAACGACGTCGTCGCGTCCATCAAGGGCTTCGTCGAACGCGAGGGGGGTTCGGCGAAGGTGGTTCTGCAGCCGATCGGAGCAGCCGGGGTACGCATCACGCTGGTCGGTGAGAGCGGAGGCATCCTCGGCGACCGAGTGGTGTCCGACATGGCCGTGGCCCACGCCGTGGTTGCGGCGGTGGACGGTCTCGAGACCGCAGAGTGGGACCGTGACCTCACGTCGGCGGCGAATGTCTCACCGTCGCACTACACGAAGATGGCGGGTTGGGTGGCCAACCAGAAGCGCTTCCCGAAGCCGCGTAATCGGGCGATTCTGTGAGGTTCGCGGTCTGCGTTCCGGCGCGGGCCTTGCGGGCGCTCTAGCGGAGACGCTCGGCCCGCAGGGTGCCGGCGGTGGCCGACACCTCCCCGTCGTCGTGCACCGATTCCCGGTCCACCGGCCGTGGACGGTCGCCGAACCGCAGGATCATCCACGTGGCGGCGATGAGCAGCAACGCGCTCACCGTCATGTGCGCGATCACCAGGGCGATCGGCAGACCGGTGTTGTACTGGACGACACCCAGCACACCCTGCAGGGTGATCAATCCGAGCACCACATCGGCCGTTCGGCGTTCGGGTTGGCGCATCAGGTGGGTGACCACCGCGAGCGCCACGGCAAGACCGATGAGTACGAAGACCCCGTCGGCGTGTAGCTGGGTGGCGTTGTCGGGTGCCAACCCGTTACGGGGGGCGTCGGCATCACCTGCATGCGGACCGGAACCGGTGACCACGGTGCCGAGATAGATGACCACCCACACCACGAGATATTGCAGCCACGCGAGCCGATGCCCCAGACGTGACGCGAGGTCGGCGACCGGTGTTGCAGCGGTCCGCGGACGCATCCGGTACACGAGCACTGTCGCACCGGACACCAGCACCATCGACAACACGAAGTGCAGCGAGACGACCCAGGGGTTCAGCTGGGTCAGCACGGTGATCCCGCCGATGACGCCCTGAAAAGGGATGCCGAGGGCGAGGAGTGCGGCGAGCCAGCGGTCGCGGCGCTCGGAGCGGGCGTATCGGTACACAGCGGTGAAGGTGGCGATCGCGATCACCACCAGTACCCAGGTGAGCATGCGATTGCCGAACTCGATCACCCCGTGCATGCCCAATGCGCCGTGGGGTACGAACGAATCGTCGGTACAGCGCGGCCAGGTGGGACATCCGAGTCCGGAACCGGTCAGTCGGACGGCGCCGCCGGTCGCGACGATCCCGACATTCGCGACCAGCAGTGCGATGCTCCACAGCCACACGAAACGAGCGGTCGGGCGCCCGAAGCCCGGAACCCGCGTGAACCTGCCGGGCCGGTCGGATGTCGATGCCGACGTCTCGGTCGCCGATGTCTCGGTTGTCGAAGGATCGGCGGCCGATCCGGCCGACCGCGTGTTGGACGTTGTCATTCGAACCGGAACCACCTCACCGCGAGCACAGCGGCCACCGCCGCCCATGCGAGCAATACACCTATGCCGAAGAAATCGATCGAACCCGCGGTCGCCTGGCCGAGGGCTTCGGTCAGCGCGCCGGATGGGACGGCGCGGGCGATCCACTGCATCGCGTCGGGAACCCGATCACCCATCACCACCAAGCTGCCGACACCGACCATCGCGAACCACAGCAGGTTGCCCAGCGCCAGCACGACCTCGGCCTTCAGTGTGCCGCCCAGCAGCAGGCCGAGCGCCGAGAAGGTGATGGTCCCGACCGCGATGACAAGCGCTCCGAGGACGATGCCGAGCGCCGATGGTCGCCAGCCGAACGCGAGACCGATGGCCCCGAGGATGACGGCCTGCAGGGCGACCACGAGCACGACCGCGATCGACTTGCCCGCGATGACGCCCCAGCGGGGGATCGGTGTGGCGCCCAGTCGTTTGAGTGCGCCGTACCGCCGGTCGAAGCCCAGTGCGATCGCCTGGCCGGTGAAGGCCGTCGACATCACCGCGACCGTCATGATGGCCGGGACGAACGTGGTCGCCCGTTCGGCCGTCGACGCGCCGAGGTCAGTGTCCAACGGCAGCAGGCACAGACCGACCAGCAGCGTGATCGGGATGAACATGGTGAGCAGCAATTGCTCGCCGTTACGCAGCAGCAGCTTCAGTTCCATCCGCGACTGCGCGACGAGGATCGTCGGCAGCGATGACGCGCGTGGGCGAGGTGCGAACGTGCCGGGGGCGAACCGATTGGCGGCGGTGGTCATGAGCGCAGCGCCCGCCCGGTCAGGTCGAGGAACACGTCCGACAGGCTGCGGGTCTCCACCCGCAGATCGGTGGCGAGCACATCGATCTTCGCGAACCACGCGGTGACGGTCGCCAGGACCTGCGGACTCACCGGCCCCCGGACCAGATAGCTGCCCGGCGCCGTCTCCGTACAGCGATAGCCCTCGGGCAATGCCAGCAGCAGAAGTGAGACGTCGAGGCCGCGGGGTGCGGAGAATCGCAATTCGTTCTCGGCGCCGCGGCTGGTGAGGTCGGCAGGTGTCCCGGCGGCGACCACCCGACCGTGGTCGATGATCACCACGTCGTCGGCGAGCTCCTCGGCCTCATCCATCAGATGTGTGGTCAACAGCACCGCCACCCCATCGCTGCGCAGGCGATCGATCAGTTCCCACACCAGGATCCGGGCGTGGGCGTCGAGGCCCGCGGTCGGTTCGTCCAGGAAGACCAACTCCGGTCGTCCGACGATCGCGCACGCCAGTGACAGCCGTTGTTGCTGGCCACCGGAGAGTCGACGAAATGGTGTCCGCGCGCAATCGGCGAGACCCAGCACGTCCAGCAACCAGCCGGGATCGACGGGGTCGGCGCTGTAGGACGCGCAGAGTCGGAGCATCTCCTCGGCCCGCGCGCCCGGGTACGCGCCACCGCCCTGCAACATGACGCCGATGCGCCGCCGCAGTTCATCGTTGTTCTCGATGGGGTCGAGGCCCAGCACTCGGACGGAGCCGGCGTCGGCGGTCAGAAAGCCCTCGCAGACCTCGACGGTGGTGGTTTTCCCGGCACCGTTCGGCCCGAGCAGCGCGAGGATCGAGCCGGGCGCGAGGTGGAGGTCGAGGCCGTCGACCGCGGTGTGCGTGCCGTATCTCTTGACCAGGCCGGTGACGTGCAGAGCCGGTGTGGTCCTCGCGGCGCGATCGGTGTTCATCGGGCGACCGTCGGCCGACCGTTGCTCATCTCGCCGATCATCGCCGTGGTACCGCTCCCGCATCGTCGTGCCGTGCACACCCGCCAGAGTATGCGGAGGGGGCCGTCGGCCAAAAATTGCGTCGAACCGAGGAATCGCGTCGGTTCAGCCGGTGTGCGCATCGTCTCGTGCCGACTCCCGGTCGCGGTGGGCGCCGCGCCGCGCCCGCCACCAGCGCTGGATCGGCAGATCCTCGAAGAACAAGGCGGTCATCACCGCGACCATGATCACGCCGGCGAGAAGTCCTTGTGCCAGAACCACTCCGCTGGTGTTGGAGCTGGTGGGCATCACCACGATGGCGATGATCGCCGATACCGCGATGGTGGAGATGCGGAACCACGGGCGGGTCGCCCACGCTGCCAGTGGGATGACCGCCCACAGGAGATACCAGGCCTGCACGAACGGGAAGAAGACGACCACTGTGGCCATTGACACACCGAGTGCGCCGAGTGGATGCAGCCGTCCGCCGAGGCAGGCGAGCATCCATCGGACGATGAACACCGCGGCGATCAGTTGGCCCAACGGTCGACCGACCTCCAGGATCGCCTGCGTCTGATCGCCGAGACCCAATGCGACGCCGAGCCGGCCGGTGGTGACCGACAGCAAGGTCGGCATCGACATCCAGGAACGCACCACGTCGCCGGTGGACAGGGTGCTGGTCCAGCCGAACCCGAGGCCGGTACCGACGCAGATGCCCACCATCACCGTCACCAGCACACCGGCCAGGGTGGCCGCCGAAGCAGCGAGCGCGGCGATGGATCGACGCGATCGATCCCACCACTGGCGCACCGGTGCGTGACGCAGCGCGGGCAGGTACGCGCCCCAGCGTTGGGCGAGCGCGATGCCGACGAACCCGAGCGCCAGCATCGACGTCACCTTCACCATGGCCGACGCGGAGATCACCGCGGTGCCGGCGATCAGGATCCAACCCGCCGACGATGGCCAGATCGACCCGGGTCTGCGTAATCGATCGCTGCCGTAGATGGCGCGGAAGCACAGTTCGAGACCCACCAGCATCATGCCGAGCATCAGGGCTTCGTTGTGGATGCCGCCGACGAGATGCAGGATCAGCAACGGGTTCATCGCACCGAGCCACAGCGCGGCCACCGAGGACACCCCGCAGCGGCGGGCCAGCCGAGGCAGTGCCCACACGATCAGCGCGATGCCCACCAACGCCAGCAGCCGATGCAAAAAGATCGCAGCCGTGATGTTCTCCCCGGTCACAGCGGTGATGCCCTTGCCGAGCCAGAGGAACAGGGGGCCATAGGGGGCCGGGGTGTCGCGCCACAGGTTGGGCACCGACCGCGTCAGTACGTGGTCGACCCCGAGGCCGCGCACCGGGCTGATCACGTAGGGGTCCATCCCTCGGAACGCGATCGCGCTCTGTGCCAGATACGAGTAGATGTCCTTGGACAGCAGTGGCGGTGCGACGATGATCGGCGCGATCCACAGCATCAGGGTGCGGTCGGCTTGTCGGCGGGTCATCCGACGGTCGGGGCTGCGTCCGTGCAGGACCTCCACACCGAACCGTCCGACGGCGAATCGGCCGATCAGCAGCCATGCCACCACGAGCATGATGGTGCCGCCGATCGACAAGGTCAGCGCCGTGCTCCACATGCGGGAGGGCAGCGAGAGCACCCGCATACCGGCCACCGGGTTCTGCAGCACGGGAATCGCGCCCGTGCCGAGCGAACCGATCAGCAGCAGAACCGACCCGGTGGCGCCGAACAGCTTGATGCGCAGCAGCCGACGGTTCTCCGCTTCGTTGAGCGGGCCGACTTCGCGCTCGTCGTCGTGGAGCCGGGCGACCGTCCTGCCGTAGTCGCCGCGCCGTTCGGTGGCGTCATCGGCGGCGCCGTTGTCTCGGCGGGGGCGGGACCGGCGCAGGCCGAGGTAGTCCACTGCCCCCCGCAGGCGCGGACCCAGCGAACGGGCCCGACCACCCGTCACTGTGGTGTCTGGCACGCCGACGACTCTAATGCCCCGGGTGGTCGCGGCGGATCCGCCACAGACAGACGGGGCGCGAACCGGTCGGATTCACCACACTAAGGCGACCCTTGCTGGCACCGGGGAAGCAATTACGTCACACTTGTGTTGTGAAAACCATGCGGAGCGATACGACGCTGCGATCAGCAGCGCATGCCGCCCCCGTGGACGGGGGAGCGGCCGGCCTCGGTCATCCCGATGGCCAGACCCGTGCTGCGGTGGTGTCACTGCTGGTCGAAGACGGACCCTTGACCGCTTCGGAGATCGCCGATCGGTTGGGGATAAGCGCTGCCGGTGTGCGCCGCCATCTGGAGGCGCTCGCCGACGCCGGTGACGTCGAGACCTCGTCGTCGGGCTTCGGCCGAGCTCACCGCGGCCGGGGAAGACCGGCCAAGTGGTTCCAGCTCACGGCCACCGGCCGGGGCAAGTTGCGGCACGCCTACGACGATCTCGCGGGTGCGGCGATGCGCCGACTGCGCGCCGTCGGCGGCGAGGCCGCGGTCGAGGAGTTCGCGCGCGATCGTGTGGAGGAGATCGTGGCCGACGTCGTGCCCGCGCAGGAATCCGGTTCGGTCGCGGACACGGTCAACGAGATCGCCGACGCGCTCACCAGCGCCGGGTTCTCGGCCAACACGCGTCAGGTGGGTACCGGGATGCAGATCTGCCAGCATCACTGCCCGGTCGCACATGTCGCCACCGAGTTCCCCGAACTGTGTGAAGCCGAGACCGCGGTGTTCACCGAACTCCTCGGCACGCACGTGCAACGTCTGGCGACCATCGCCAACGGCGACTGCGCGTGCACCACCCACGTGCCGCTGCACCCTCCGCCGGAGAGTGCCCAGGTCCCGTCCGGGACCACCACGACGCAAGCGAGTGATGCACAGCCCGCATCCGCTCGAACACAGAAGACGAGTCGAAAGGCCTCGCGATGACAGTGACCGACCCGACCGCAACCGATACCGGAACACCGACGAAGCCTGCTCCGCTGACCCAAGAGGAGACCATCGCGTCGCTCGGCAACTACGGCTACGGCTGGGCCGACTCGGATGTCGCCGGCGCCAGCGCGCAGCGCGGCTTGTCCGATGCCGTCGTCGCCGACATCTCCGGCAAGAAGAACGAGCCGGAGTGGATGCTCGAGCAGCGACTCAAGGCGCTGCGCATCTTCGATCGCAAGCCGATGCCGCACTGGGGTGGCGACCTCGACGGGATCGACTTCGACAACATCAAGTACTTCGTCCGCTCCACGGAGAAGCAGGCGGCGAGCTGGGACGACCTGCCCGAGGACATCAAGAACACCTACGACAAGCTGGGCATCCCGGAGGCCGAGAAGCAGCGTCTGGTCGCTGGCGTCGCCGCCCAGTACGAGTCGGAGGTGGTCTACCACCAGATCCGCGAGGACCTGGAGGAGCAGGGCGTCATCTTCATGGACACCGACACCGGGCTGCGTGAGCATCCGGAGATCTTCCAGGAGTACTTCGGCTCGGTCATCCCGGCCGGGGACAACAAGTTCTCCGCGCTCAACACCGCGGTGTGGTCGGGTGGTTCGTTCATCTATGTGCCGCCGGGCGTGCACGTCGACATCCCGCTGCAGGCGTACTTCCGCATCAACACCGAGAACATGGGGCAGTTCGAGCGGACGCTGATCATCGTCGACGAGGGTGCCTACGTGCACTACGTCGAGGGTTGCACCGCGCCGATCTACAAGACCGACTCGCTGCACTCGGCGGTCGTCGAAATCATTGTGAAGAAGGGCGGACGCTGCCGCTACACGACCATCCAGAACTGGTCGAACAATGTCTACAACCTGGTCACCAAGCGTGCCAAGGCCGAGGCCGGCGCCACCATGGAGTGGATCGACGGCAACATCGGGTCCAAGGTCACCATGAAGTACCCGGCCGTGTGGCTGACCGGTGAGCACGCCAAGGGCGAGGTCCTCTCGGTCGCGTTCGCCGGTGAGGGGCAGCATCAGGACACCGGCTCCAAGATGGTGCATCTGGCCCCGAACACGTCGAGCAACATCGTTTCCAAGTCCGTTGCGCGCGGCGGCGGGCGAGCCTCGTACCGCGGCCTGATCAAGGTCAACAACGGTGCACACGGCAGTCGGTCCACGGTGAAATGCGATGCGCTGCTGGTCGACACGATCTCCCGCAGCGACACCTACCCGTACGTCGACATCCGTGAGGACGACGTGACCATGGGTCACGAGGCCACCGTCTCCAAGGTGAGCGACGATCAGCTCTTCTACCTCATGAGCCGTGGCCTCACCGAGGACGAGGCGATGGCCATGGTGGTGCGCGGATTCGTCGAGCCGATCGCCAAGGAACTCCCGATGGAGTACGCCCTCGAACTCAACCGCCTCATCGAACTGCAGATGGAAGGAGCCGTCGGCTGATGGCCGATCCGACTATTCCGACGACCGGCAGCCCGGCAACCAACAGCACTGCCGGCACCCCCGGACTGACCACGACGGCCGTCAACAAAGGTGAGATGTTCACCTCGTTCGACGTCGACGCTTTCGAGATCCCGAGCCCGCGCGAAGAGGTCTGGCGGTTCACGCCGTTCCGCCGCCTGCGCGGACTGCACGACGGCAAGGCCACCCGCACCGCCGAAGCGCAGGTCACGGTCGAGGGCGCCGGTGACGGCGCCTCGGTGCAGACCGTAGGGCGCGACGACGCGCGGCTCGGCGACGGCGGCGTCCCGTTCGATCGCATCGCAGCGCAGGCGTACACGTCGTTCACTCAGGCCACCGTGGTCACCGTCGGCAAAGAGGTCGATCACACCGACCCGATCACGCTGACCGTGACCGGGCCGGGCGTCGACGAGGTGGCCTTCGGTCACATCCAGATCCGGCTCGAACCGTTCGCCCGCGCCGTGGTGGTCCTCGACCAGAAGGGCAGCGGCACCTACGCGGAGAACGTCGAGTTCGTCGTTGGCGACCAGGCATCGTTGACCGTGGTGAACGTGCACGACTGGGCCGACGATGCCGTGCACGTCGCCGCCCACCATGTGCGTGCGGGTCGTGACTCGACGATTCGTCATTTCGCCGTCAGCCTCGGTGGCAACCTGGTCCGGCTCTCGCCGGTGGTGCACTACGACGCACCAGGTGGCGACGTCGAACTGTGGGGGCTCTACTTCGCCGACGCCGGCCAGCACCTCGAGCAGCGTCTACTCGTCGACCACAGTCAGCCGCACTGCCGCTCGAATGTGGTGTACAAGGGTGCGCTGCAAGGTGATACGACCGGCGATCGCACCCGCGAAGCCCACACCGTGTGGATCGGTGACGTCCTGATCCGTGCGGAAGCCGAGGGCACCGACACCTTCGAGCTCAACCGCAACCTGGTGCTGACAGATAACGCCCGCGCCGACTCGGTGCCGAACCTCGAGATCGAGACCGGAGAGATCGTCGGCGCCGGACATGCCAGCGCCACCGGACGTTTCGACGACGAACAGCTGTTCTATCTGCAGGCCCGCGGCATCCCCGAGGATCAGGCGCGTCGCCTGGTGATCCGGGGCTTCTTCCGCGAGGTCATCGCCAAGATCGGCGTCCCGGACCTGCGCGAACGGCTCGAAGCCGCGATCGAAGAAGAACTCGAACTCGCCGGCGCCTGACCCGTACCTCCGCTGATCGAGTAGCCCGAGACGCCACCCGCTGATCGAGTAGTCCGAGGCACCACCCGAGACACCACCCGCTGATCGAGTAGTCCGAGGCGCTAGCCGAGGACGTATCGAGATCGAGATCACCAGCCCTAGAAAGAAACACACCACATGACCACACTGGAAATTCGTGACCTGCACGTCGACGTCGCGCAGAGCGACACCGACGCCGAACCCATCCACATCCTCAAGGGTGTCGACCTCACCGTGTCGTCCGATCAGACGCACGCGATCATGGGACCCAATGGTTCGGGGAAGTCGACGCTGTCCTACGCCATCGCCGGACACCCGAAGTATCAGGTGACCCAGGGGTCGATCACCCTCGACGGCGAGGACGTCCTAGAGATGAGCGTCGACGAGCGGGCCCGCGCCGGTCTCTTCCTGGCCATGCAGTACCCGGTCGAGGTGCCCGGCGTGTCGATGTCGAACTTCCTGCGCACGGCGGCCACCTCGGTACGAGGTGAGGCCCCGAAGCTGCGCCACTGGGTCAAGGAGACCAAGGAGGCGATGAGCGCGCTGGAGATCGATCCGTCGTTCGGCGAGCGCAGCGTCAACGAGGGCTTCTCCGGTGGTGAGAAAAAGCGTCACGAGATCCTGCAGCTCGATCTGCTCAAGCCGAAGATCGCGATCCTCGACGAGACCGACTCGGGACTCGACGTCGACGCGTTGCGCGTGGTGAGCGAGGGTGTCAACCGTTACAAGGCCACCGAACACGGCGGCATCCTGCTGATCACCCACTACACGCGCATCCTGCGCTACATCAAGCCGGACTTCGTCCACGTGTTCGTCAACGGTCGCGTGGTCGAGTCGGCCGGTCCCGAACTCGCCGACGAACTCGAAGAGAACGGCTACGTGCGGTTCACCTCGGCAGCTGCCGCGGGCTGAGCCCAGTCGAAGGAGGTGCAGACGTGACGATCTCACCGGATGTGGTGGCGTCGCAGCCTATCGATGTGGACCGTCTGAGGGCCGACTTCCCTATCCTGGCGCGCACGGTTCGCGACGGGAAACGGTTGGTGTACCTGGATTCCGGCGCGACATCGCAGCGCCCGGTCCAGGTGCTCGACGCCGAACGCGACTTCCTCACCACACACAACGCTGCTGTTCATCGCGGGGCGCATCAGCTGGCTGAGGAGGCCACCGACGCCTACGAGGATGCACGTGCCGCGATCGCCGAGTTCGTTGGTGCGACCTCGGAGACGATCGTGTTCACCAAGAACGCGACCGAGGCCATCAACCTCGTCGCCTACACACTCTCCGACGACCGGTCAGCCGCCCTGCTGGGCGGGCGGCGCCTGGGTGCCGGGGACACCGTGGTCATCACCGAGCTCGAGCATCACGCCAACCTCGTCCCGTGGCAAGAGCTGTGCCGCAGGACCGGAGCCACCCTCAAGTGGTACGGCGTAACCGACGACGGACGTATCGACCTGGACTCGCTGGAGCTCGACGAGACCGTCAAGATCGTCTCCTTCACCCACCAGTCCAATGTCACCGGGGCAGTGTCCGACGTTGACGAACTCGTCCGGCGCGCACGGGCGGTGGGCGCCCGGGTGGTGCTCGACGCGTGCCAGTCGGTGCCGCATGCACCGGTGGATTTCACGGCGCTCGACGTCGATTTCGCTGCGTTCTCCGGACACAAGATGTTCGGCCCGTCGGGCGTGGGAGTGCTCTACGGCAAGCCGGAACTGCTCGAGTCCCTGCCACCTTTCGTCACCGGCGGTTCGATGATCGAGTTGGTCACGATGGAGACCTCGACGTATGCGCCGGCACCGCAGCGCTTCGAGGCCGGCGTGCCGATGACCTCGCAGGTGGTGGGGCTGGGGGCAGCCGTCAAGTATCTGAACCAGATCGGCATGGATGCGATCGCGGCCCACGAGCATCGACTCACCGTGTACGCCCTGGAACGCCTCGGCACAATCGATGGGCTACGCATCATCGGCCCACAGACGGCCACTGATCGCGGCGGTGCTGTCGCGTTTTTGACCGAGGGTGTGCATGCACACGATCTCGGGCAGATCCTCGACGACGAGGGTGTGGCGATTCGCGTGGGACATCATTGCGCCTGGCCGTTGCATCGACGTTTCGGTGTGGCCGCGACCGCTCGGGCATCGTTCGCCGCGTACAACACCACCGCCGAGGTCGACGCGCTGGTCGACGCGATCGTCAAGGCCCAGAGCTTCTTCGGAGTGCGCTGATGCGGATGGAGCAGATGTACCAGGAGGTGATCCTGGATCACTACAAACATCCGCACGGTCGTGGCCTGCGTGAGCCATTCGGTGCCGAGGTGCACCACGTCAACCCGACCTGCGGCGACGAGGTGACCCTGCGCGTCGCGGTCTCGGCGGACAACACAACGATCGAGGACATCTCCTACGACGGTCAGGGCTGTTCGATTTCACAGGCTTCCACCTCGGTGCTCTACGACCAGCTGGTCGGGGAGTCGGTGGACGACGCACTGGCCACCGTCGAGTCGTTCAACTCGATGATGACCTCGCGGGGTGCCGATGAAGGAAACGAAGATCTGATCGGCGACGGCATCGCGTTCGCTGGTGTCAGCAAGTATCCAGCGCGGGTGAAGTGTGCGCTGTTGGGATGGATGGCGTTCAAAGACGCGTTGTCACAAACGGTCGACGCAAAGGAGTCAGCATGAGCGAGGAAATCACCGCGCCGGAGGCGCCCGAAACAGCACAGCCTGAGGCGCCGAACACGTCGCTGCCTCAACTCGAGGATGTCGAAGAGGCGATGCGCGACGTCGTCGACCCGGAACTCGGTATCAACGTCGTCGATCTCGGTCTGGTGTACGGCATCGAGGTCACCGACGAGGCGGTGGCCAAGATCGACATGACCCTCACCTCGGCAGCGTGCCCGCTGACCGATGTGATCGAGGATCAGTCGCGCGGAGCACTCGTCAGCAGCGGGTTGTGCACCGACCTGGAGATCAACTGGGTCTGGATCCCGCCGTGGGGTCCGGACAAGATCACCGATGACGGCCGCGAACAACTGCGGGCGCTCGGCTTCACGGTATAGCTGTCAGCGATGCTGCGACGAAGCATACTGGTGGACGTCGAGGATCTCGCGCACCTGTGGCCGGTCATGGCCGCGTGCCACACATCGTGATCGATTGCTGTCCCAGATGTTCTGCAGTACGCCGATGAAGTGCTCGGCCTGCTCTTTCGCGCAGAAGTCGAGGTCGACGTAGACCTTTGTCGGATCGTCGAGGTTCCGCGTGACTCGGTATGCGGTGACTCCCGCGCCCGCGCGGAACCCTTCGGCCTGTGCGAACGCGTCGTGCCAGCGGCCGTAGTCGTCGGTCACGGTGGCGACATGCAGTGCGAACATGACTCTCTCCCTGTTGTTGTGGTGTCCGTGTGACCTCAACGTAGAGCCCTGGTCTGCGGTGCCACCATCCCCAACTCTGGGGATCTTCGCCCGGTCGCCGGCAGGATAGGGTGAGATCATGCGTGCCGATCTCGTGGCGCGGGTGGAACGAACCTGCTCCCGGCGCCAGGACGCGAAAGGACTGCGATTGGCAGTCCTCGAGCACCTGCGTGACGAGTTCGCCTTCGACGGCTACGTATGGCTGCTCACCGATCCACAGACCAGCGTCGGGACATCACCGTTGGCCGCGATTCCCGGTTTGCCGTGGCACCGGCTTCCGGCGCTCATCACCGCACGCTATCTCGCCACCGCCAACCGCTGGACGGCGTTGACGTCGTCCCCCCGGCAGGTCGGAAGGCTCTCTGCGGCAACCGAATCCGAGCTCGCCGGGTCGCAACTGTGGCGAACGGAATTGGCGAAGCTCGGCGTCGTCGACATCGCCTCGGTGGTCTTCGCCGACAAACACGGGTATTGGGGATGGCTCGATCTCTGGCGATCGAACGGCCGCCGAGCGTTCGACGATGCCGATCTGGAGCTCCTCGCGCAGATCCGGTCCGCCGTGACACACGCGCTGCGCGGGTGTCAGGCCCGATGCTTCGGGGACCGCGTCGACGGTGCACGTGCTGGTCCGTCGGTACTCGTGCTGGCGCCGGACTTGTCGGTCCGCGGGCAGACCGCGGAAGCGGGGCGACAGTTGTATCGGCTAAATCCTCCCGATCCCGGTCCCGACGGTGCGCCGCCGGATGTGCCGGCCATTCCTGCAGCTGCCTACAACGTTGCTGCGCAACTGGTTGCGCGCGAGCGCGGTGTCGACGCCCGGCCGTCCCGTGCGCGGGTGCACATCGCCGGGTTGGGCTGGCTCACGCTTCAGGCCGATCGGATGACGGGCCCGGCACCCGTCGACGAGCGCGACATCGCCGTCACGATCGAACCATCCGGATTCACCGATCGGCGTGAGGTGTTCGGTCGGGTACACGGTCTCACCCGCCGCGAGGTCGACGTGCTCGAATCGGTGCTGCGCGGCGCGGACACTCACGCGATCGCGCAGGAATTATCGGTGTCCGAGCACACCGTCAACGATCACGTGAAAGCGATTCTTGCGAAGACGGGATGCCCGAACCGACACGGGCTCGTGGCGCGGGTGGCCGGTGACCTACCGGCAGATGCACGCGTCGACGAGGGCATTCTCGGTCGTGGGGACGCCCCGGGTCGATGCGCGGTGTAGAACTGCACACGTGGGTGAACCGTCGGATGAGCATGCGGCATCGGACGGGCGGTTTCGGCGCGTGCGGCGCTGGAAACCGCCCGTCTACGAGTCACGCGTGGAGAAGATGATCCGGGAGGCGACCGAACGTGGCGAGTTCGACAACCTGGACGGTATGGGCAAGCCCCTCGATCTCAGTGACGCCGACGACCCCGACTGGTGGGTCAAACGCAAGATCCGGGACGAGAATCTGGACTCCTCGGCATTGCTCCCGATGCCACTGCAACTGAGAAAAGAGGCGCAGGGCTTTCCGGAGTCGCTGCGCCACATCGCCGACGAGGTCGCGGTGCGGGAGATCCTGATCGATTTCAATCGTCGTGTGCGCGAAGCCCATCTGAGCAGTCGGGCCGGACTTCCGACGCTGGTGACCGCGCACACCGTCGACGTCGATGCCCTGGTGTTGCGCTGGCGTACGCTACGCGAGCGCTGACAGGGGCCCGGCCGGAAGCGGAACGCAAGATTAGGGTAGCCTAATCCCAGATCGTCCGGTCTTCGGTGATGGGGGTGTCGAATGCCGACCGTTGGCGTCGTGATCCCGCTCTATCGGTGCGCGCCCTACGTTCGGGGGTGTCTGGAATCCGTGCTCGCCCAGACCCGGCCGATCGATGAGATTGTTCTCGTCGACGATCGTGGCGATGATGACTCGGTCGGCATCGCCACCGCCACCCTCGATGGACAGGGGCGTTCCTACATCCTCCTCACGCAGCCGCACAACAAAGGGCTCGGCGCCGCACGTAACACAGGTCTGGCCGCGCTGACCACCGACCTCGTGTGGTTCCTCGACAGCGACGACCAGGTCGACGCCGAGTTCGTCGAAACACTCGTCGACGCACTCGAGGCCGCAGACGCAGATTTCGCGGTCACCCGCACGCGGCGTGTCGATGAAGCAGGGAACACGCTGCAGATCGACGAGGAGCATGTTCGGGCGCCCGTGGTCACCGGAACGCACTACGCACGCGAGCTGATCAGTGGCGGCGCCAAGGGATATGCATGCACCAAGATGTTTCGCCGGGAGGTGCTCGGTGCACGTCCTTGGGCGGAGGGCCAAGCCTACGAAGACATCGGTACCAGTGTGCGCATTGCGCTGTCGTCACGACGCGTGGCGATGGTCGATCGACCCTTGTACCACTACCTCTATCGGGAGGGTTCGATCTCGACCACCTTGTCGCCGGCGACCCTCGACCTGTTCACCGTCGAAGACGACATCCGCAAGCTGTTGTGCGAGTCATCGCTCGAGCACGATTGGCGCCGCGAGTTCACTGGATTCCGGTATCGGGAGGTCCTGACCTCGGTCGCACATCTGGCCATGCGTGACCAGCACGCCCAGGGGACACGATCGGGTCTGCAGCACACCGCCATCAGCCAGGTGCGCACCCGGATCGCGCTCCGGGACATCCCGATACTGTGGCAGGGCAGGCACTACCGGGAAATGGTGTTCGCCGGGCTGGTCAAGTACCTCCCCGGCATGTACTCGGCCATCCTGCGTCGCCGTTGACGGGTCGATGGGCGCGGTGGGCGTTGCTACGCTGGGAGACGTACGGACCAACGCGAGTTTCGAAAGAGGTGCGCGATGACCGTCAACGATCCGATCCCGTCTGCCGATGACGCCGATCTCATCGAGCAGTCGATGGAGGTCGATGAGGGCGATGACGACTACCCGGCCACCAGCCACGACACCGTCAGCGACGAAACCGAGGCCATCGCGCCGGTGACACCGGGCCAACGACACTGACATCCTCGGCTGACCCAGGGGTGCTCCCGCCTGCCGCCGCCAGAGGCTATTAGGCTAACCTAAGTTGGTTGTCTCAACGGGTCGTCGGATGGAGCGGATGGGCAATGGCGCCGACACGGATACCGCTGATCACCATCCTGATGCCGGTGTACAACGCGGCGGGCTACATCGCTGATGCGGCTCGTTCGGTGATGGCCGGAGATCACATCGACCTCGAACTGTTGGTCGTCGACGACGGGTCGACCGACGCCGGGATGGATGAACTCGCAGCGCTGGGCGATCCGCGCATCAGGGTGGTGCGTCAGCCGAACTCCGGGCTGATCGCGGCCCTGAACACCGGGTTGGACGAGGCGCGTGGCGCGTACCTGGCTCGGATGGATGCCGATGATCTGTCCGTCCCGGGACGACTGACGGCACAAGTGCGCTGGCTCGAGGAACGACCGACAGCGGTCGTGTGCGGTACGGACTACGAGATGTTCGGGACGATGACCGGTCGGGTGCGCATGCCCCGTGGCGATCGGGCTTGTCGGGAGCGGCTGCTGCTGGCGAGTTGTCACTGCGGCGCGTCGGTGATGATGCGTCGGAAAGTACTCGCCCGGAACGGCTTACGCTTCGACCCCAAGTATCCGCACGCCGAGGATTACGAGTTCTTCTCCCGGCTGGCCGAGCATGGTGAACTCGGCAACCTCCCGATGGTCGGCTACCGGTATCGCACACACAGCGCGCAGGTCAGTGCACGGCACGCCGAGATCCAGCGGGCGACTCATCTCCGGGTGGCCGCCGCATACGCCGAGCGGACGGGGAGGCGGCCGGTGTCGGAGGCCACCATCCGCCAGTTGATGTGGCCGGCCCCCGCACCGGTGATCCGGACCACCATGTCGACGGCGGCTGCAGCGGCCGCCGCCCTTCGTCGCCGGCCGGGCATGGAAACGGCTCGGTTCGGCGGGCGCCGGGTGGTCGAGGCAACGTTGAACGCCGTCAAGGACTGACCGCGGCTTGCTGAGCCTGCTCACCCCACCAGCGGGCGGGCCGGTGCGACCGGTGACGGTTCGCCCGCCATCTCCCGAACGCCGCGTGCGAGGGGCCGTGCGACGAGCGCCAACGCCACGGTGGCCGATGACAGCGAGGCAAGCCCGACCCCGGTCAGGCCGAGAGGTCCGATCAGGACGAATGCTCCGCCAACGGTGACGATCACCATCACGATCTGCGTGATCAGCATCAGCCGCATTCGCCGCTGCAACTGCGCGATGAGGAAGTAGGTGAGCACCACCGTCTCCACGACCGCGGTGCCTGCCATGATCACCATCAACCAGCCGGCGGACTCGACGTACTCGCGGCCGGCGAGGAGCAGGACGATGGGTCCGCCGATGGCCACGCCGACAACGGTCAGCGCGGTGACGCCGGTCAGCATGCGTCGCAGATGACGAAGCAGCGCCGGACGATCCGCAGAGGGTTGGGACGCTTCCACTACGAACGCGGAACCGACCGCGCTGCGCAGCAGCCCGGCAGCCGTACACATCGTCCACGCGAGGTTGAAGTAGGCATTGGCGGTGGTGCCCAACTCGTGCACGACGATCAACGGCACCACCAACGGCGTGGTGGAACTGACCAGGGTCATGGTGAAGAAGGCGCCTTGAAAGGCGAGCATCTCGCGGGCGGGCGGGAGCTGGTCGCCCCTCTCGCCGCGCCGGGCGGCTGCGTGACGCACCGCGTGGAACACGAAGGCGGTGGTGATGACGGCGGCCAGCACCGTCCACGATCCGGTGATCGACAGTGCCGAACCGCTGCCGGCCAGTAGGAACAACGGGACGATCTTGATCACCGACAACGTGATGTTCTTGGTGGCCACGGCTGGTGCGCGCCGTAGGCCGGTCAGGATCGGATCGGTGAGCGCGTAGAGGGCGAACACGATCACCACCAGAGGAAACGTGGCCCTCTCGACGGTGGTCAGCAGGATGCGGTCGCCGAATCCCGTCAGCACGAATCCGGTGCCCAAGACCACCGCGGCGGTGCAGACGATCGCGTAGCCGCCGGCCACCAACCTCGCCGACCGGTCGCCGGCGATGGGCAGGAACCGTTGGAAGGCGCCACCGAGCGACAGACATGACAGCGATGCCAACGCGGTGGCGGTGCTGACCACCGCAGAGGCCTGGCCGACTGCCGCCGCGGGAAAACATCGCCCCGCGACAACCCAGTAGACGAGGCCCAGCAGCCCGGTCGCCAGCGACGAGATCATCAGCGCACCGGCGTTGACCACCAATCGGTTGGCGGTGACCCGGTTGGCGGTGTTGGTGGAACGGTTCAGCATGTGGGTGCCATCCGCCAGGTCCAGTCGGCGCCGGCCTTGCGGGCGAACATGGCCGGACCGGCGCGTGCGCGCGCAAGCGATTCGGCGGTCAGCTCGGGCGGTCGCAGTGCCGTCGGATCCGACCAGTCGATGAAATGCTGACCGTGCACCGTGTGATCAGGACACTCGGTGAGCGCGGAGTACTCCTGCGCGATCATTTCCCGGTAGCGGGTCGCCATCAGCGCCGAGTGGATCACGAATTCGTCGGGACAGTGCGAGAAGCGGTGGCGTCGCAGCCACTTCGGGTGATCGTCGATCACCTTGCGGGCTGCGGCGACCGCGTCATCGGTGAGCGACCACCATTGCGATCCCTGGAAGATCGGCAGGGTGATGTCCGTCCTGCGTGGTATCCGGCCGGAGAGCCGAAGCCGGTCGAGCAGGGGATGGTCGGGGAAGTGGTACGTGGTGATCTTCTGCGCCATCGGCTGATCGGGGCTGTCGATCCGTCGGTCGACCCGGATCAGTTCGTCGTCGCCGGACCACAGGTCGATCAGTTCGGGCAGGTCGCGCAGCAGCACGTCGGTCCCGGACAGAAGTGAATGCCGGTGATAGCGGCCGCCGTTGGCTCGGGCTTGGTCGAGCAGTGCGAAGGTGGCGCGCAGTTGACTCAGCCCGCCCCACCGGACCCGTACCCGTCGGTGGTGCGGCACGAAGTGTGCGGTGATCCCGCGGGGTAGCGCATCGACGAACATCGGTTGCGCCACACCTGCATCGATGTGGATGTAGACGTCGATGCGGGCGTGGTGCAACGACTCGACGAGAGCGCCGAGCAGCTGAGGTTTGTCGTGCGCCATGATGTGTGCGGCGAATCGTGCGCTCACACCGGCACTCCCGACAATGCGGATCGGACGAGGTCGGCGGTGCGATCGACATGCGGTGAGCGCAGCATGCCGTTGTGATCGCCGCCGACGCGGTGGACCGCGCGGCACTCGGGTGCCACCGAATACCACCACTCCGCGAGATCCGGATTGTCCTCGGCCAGCACGGCGGTGAGGGCACCGGGATAGGGCCGCAGTCGATGCAGCATCGCCGAACGGCGGCCGAGCTCGTGGAACAGCGCCCACTGTGCTTCGGTTGGTCGCCGCCACCACCCGGCGGTCAACAGAGCCATGCGGGTGCGCCACAACTCGGTGCGCCGGGCCGGGGCGCGCGACTGCGCCGCGTGCGCCGCCGACGCGGTGCAGTCGGTCAACGCGACACTGCTGCGGGTGCCCAGCG
Organism: Gordonia aquimaris; assembly: GCF_026262595.1. Lineage (NCBI taxonomy): Bacteria > Bacillati > Actinomycetota > Actinomycetes > Mycobacteriales > Gordoniaceae > Gordonia > Gordonia aquimaris. The sequence goes on from NZ_JAPKFM010000013.1 coordinate 111,787, forward strand.
GACCGGTGAGAATGGTGTCGAGGCAGACGATGTGACTGACCTCTCGGCCGGATCGGGCCAGGATGCGCGCGGCCTCCATGGCGATCACGCCGCCGAGGGAGTGTCCGACGAACTGATACGGTCCGGTCGGGTCGATCGCGGTGATGTGGTCGACGCACCGACGGGCCGCGCGAGTGATGGTCCAATCGGGCAGTCCGCGGCGCTCCAGGGCATGCGCCTGTAATCCGATCACTCGGTATCCCCGCATCCGACGCGACAGCGGTGCGAACGCGAGCGCAGCTTCGCCGGCGCCGGCGAACGCGAAGACCAGCGGTCGCCCGGCCCATCGAATGAAGTTGTCGTCCACGGACGGGAGTTCGGCAACAACTCCGGCGCCGGCATGGTCGGCTTGTCCATCGATGCGCGTGGCCAGCGCGGCCAGGGTGCCGGCGCTGACAACGGTCGACGGGGAGATCCGGACGCCGAAGGTGTCCTCGATCCGCCGGATCAGTTCGACAGCGGTCAACGAGTCACCGCCGAGAGACGTGAAGTCGTCGTCGGCGCCGATATCGCTCACCGACAACAGATCCGCCCAGATCGGCGCCAGCAGACCCTCCGTCACACTTCTCGGCGCCACCCGCGGCGCACGATCGACCGGGTCGGGCAGGGCGGTGCGGTCGACCTTGCCGCTGCTGGTGCGGGGCAGTGCCGCAACCATGATGAGATGGGTCGGCTGCATCCAGGTCGGCAGCACCGTGCCCAGCGCGGCACGGACGTCGGCGACCGCGGGAGGCCGCCTGCCCGGAGTCGGGGCCAGATGGGCCACGATCTCGGGACGTCCCCGCGTCGTGGTGATCGTGACGACCGCATCGTCGATGCCCGCGACGGCCATCGCGGCCGAGGTGATCTCGGCGATGTCCACGCGGTAGCCGCGGATCTTGATGGTGTCGTCGGTGCGGCCCACGAGATGCAGCTCGCCATCGTGGAAGCGACCCCGGTCACCCAGTCTGTGGTCGCGGCGCCCGTCAGCAGCGGATTCGAAGAGCTCTACCCGGCCGTCGACGACGTAGCCCGACGCGATGTGGGCCGAAGTGACATGGACGTGCCCGATCTCGCCGTCGGGTAACGTGGTTCCGGCGTCGTCGACGATGCGGATCTGCTTGTGCCGCGCCGGTCGGCCGGCGCTGAGCATCCCGTCCGGCAGCGGGCATGCGGGCGGAACCACGTTGAAGGTGAGGTTCCCGGTCTCCGAAGAACCCGATCTATTGATGAACGTCGCCGAGGGGGCGAGTGCGCGTAGCGCCCGCACATCCGCCGAGTGGACGGCTTCGCCGCAGGTGGCGACCACACCCACAGCGTGTAGTGCCGCATGGGCGTCGGGTGCGCCGCAGATCGCACGGAGGAGGGCCGGACTCAGGTGCAGAGAGTCCGGCGCGTGGTGCCGCAGCGCCCGCACTGCCGCGTCGACGCCGTCGAGGCGGGGTTCCACCAGGTGCAGCGTCGCACCGTTGAAGAGGGCGCCCAGGGTGATGTCGAGCCCGCCGCCGTATCCGACCGGCAGGGCCTGAGCGGCCCGGTGGTCGGGGCCCAGGCCGAGTTCCTCACCGAGTTCCTCGATCTGGTTGAGCCACAATGCAGCCGGATGCAAGACGGCCTTCGGCCGACCCGTGCTACCCGAGGTGAACGCGATCACCAGGCACGACGGCGGTATCCGCACGGTCGGGGGCGGTGGCCCGGCGGCGGTCGCCGCAGCCGGGAGGTCGCAGCCCGGGAGATCGCAGCCCGGGAACGCACGCGCGTGCACCGCGCCGACCATGGCGCGCACCCGCTCGGATGGCAGGGCGGCGTCGACGGGAACCACCGGACGGCCCGACAGCAGCGCGGCGATCAGTGCGGCCACCGCGTCGCCGGACCCGTCGAGACGCACCGCCAGCGGCCGCGGGTCGTCGGCCCCGCCGATCCGGTCGCTGCGCTGTGCGACCTGCCGTCCCAGTTCCGCGTAGGTGATCAAGGCCTGCCCGGTGTGCACCGCCGTGCGGTCGGCGTGTGCGGACACCACAGCAGCGAACCTGTCGCTCAGGACTGCTTGTGGTGTCACCGGACTGGACCCCCTGTTCGTGCTCGCGGCGAGGTACGTGCGAGACATTGGTTAGGTTAGCCTACTGTTACCTGTCGGAGCGGGGCGGCTCGGTAGCTGCGCTGTGGGATCTCCTACACGAAATGGGGAAGCAATGGGGTCGCGGACGTCGGTGGCACCCGGAATCGAGCGGAACTCCCTGGCGCTCGCGATCTCCGGCGTCGTCACCGCGGGGGTCGGGCTCGTCTACTGGATCGTGATGGGCCGTCTCTACCCGCCCGGCGAGGTCGGCGCTGCGGCAGCGGTCATCACCACCGCGACGATGTTGTCGGCCTTCGGGAATCTCGGGTTGGGCGCGTATTTCGAGCGGTTCCTGCCGATCGCGGGCGCTCGCAGCGTGCGGCTCCCCATCCGAGGACTCGCCGTCGGCGCCTCGGTGGGAGCTCTGCTCGGACTCGGCTTCCTGCTCGTCGGCCCCACTTCAGAGATGTTCGCCTCGCCGGCGCAGATGGCACTGTTTCCGGTTGTGGTGGTGGTGCTGTCGGGGTTCGCGCTGCTCGACCACATCTCGATCGCGATGCAACGCGCCGATTGGGCGGCGCGCAAGAACATCGCCCACGCCGTCCTGAAACTCCTTGTGGCGGCGGGTGTGGCGGCGGTGGCCGGACGTCTGGGCATGATTCTCGGTTGGGTGGTGACCGCAGCCTTGTTGAGCGGTGCTCTGTGGGTGGTGGCACGCCGCGCGTTGGTGCAGGCGGCGCGCACACCCGCGGCCGTCGACGTGGATCTGCCCCCGTGGTCGCAGCAGTGGCGCTTCATCGCCGGCAACTACGGCATCTACGTCGCGAGTTCGCTGACGCCGCTGCTGTTGCCGCCGGTGGTGATCGGACTTCTCGGCGCCGAGTCCAACGCCTATTTCGCGATCGTATGGTCGCTGGTGAGTGCCGTGTTGGTGCTGATGACGATGCTGATGGGACCCTATGTTGCCGCGGTCAGCGCGGCGCCCGAGGACGTGGTGTCGTTGACGAGACGTTTCGTAGCGATCCTGGCGGTGGTGGCGGGGGTCGCGTCGCTCGGTTTGCTGACCGTCGGGCCGCTGCTCCTGCGACTCGCAGGGCCCGGTTACAGTGATGCGGGGACACCGCTGATGCGGTTGGCTGCGATCGCGATTCCCTGCGCCGTGGCCGGACTGGCGTTCACCGCGATCTGCCGGATGCGGCGCAGACTGCTTCCCGCACTGCTGGTCCAGTCGCTCAATGCCGTCGTGATGCTCACCCTCTGTGCGCTGTGGATCTCCCGGGACGGACTGGCCGGCGCGGGATGGGCCATGATCGTGGCCGAGGCGATCACCACCGTGCTGGTGGCCATTCCCGTGGCCCGCGCCCTGCTCGATCGGCCACCGCGGCGATATCCGGGGTGACTCACTCGCCGATCTGTATCGCACCGGGGGTGGGGCTGAAGTAGCCCTCGGCGGCCGAGGCGAACTCTGCGCTCGGTCGGTACACACTGACCCAGTCCACCTCGAGATCCGCGCTCTGCGGCCTCGGTTCATCATCGCCGCACGGCGTCATACCCCAGTCCAGGCGCCGCTCGCAGGCACCTGCCTCGACTTGCATGCCGAGCCACATGGGCGTGTTCGGAACCATGTCGGCCGAACGCACCTCGGCCCACACCTGGCCGTCGAGCAGGTAGCGGATCAGGCCCGGCAGCCACTCGACCCCGACCGTGTGCCAGTCGATGAAGCGACCCGCGATGTCGGCGTTGGCCTTTCGGTTCTGGCCCGCGCTCTGCCAGTGCACGAACGCCGACATCTCGTCGCGCATCGCCGACACCGATTCGGCGAAGTCGATCTCCGGCGGCCACTGCTCGTTCTGCGGCCACAGGAGTAGGTGGTAGGACAGGTCGGCGCTGGGATCGGCGCGCATGCGCACCTCCCACCGCCCATAGGTCTGGGTCACCGGATAATTGGAGACACCGCCGGTCACCCATCCGGTGGGTGTCCGTTGGCCGGCGAGCCGAAGCGTGCCGTCGGCCAGCGTGACCATCGACTCGTCCCATGTCCCCACGGGATTGCCGCCCGGGCTGCCCGCATAGGTACCCCACTGTTCGCCGAGCGAACACCGATCGAAGTCGTCGACGAAGACCTGTTCCCACGCAGGTCCCGCCGCCGATGGTGCCGGTGCCGTTGCATTCACCGCATCGGGCTGCGGACAGGCTGCGCCACCGGTGGTCGCTGCTTCATCGGCGGACCCCGATGCCGCGGTGCAGGCGGACACCATGGCGACGAGCGGGACCAGTGCGGTACTGAGCAGGCGACGTGACGCGCCCACCCTCACCGCGCCGACCCTCACCGCGCCCACCCTCACAGGGCCCACCCTCACAGGGCCTCGGCCAACCGCATGAGCGTGACGTAGGCGGTGGCCACCGTGCAGATGGCCAGCACCGCGGTCAAGCGGTGCGCCGACGCCTGCCGCCCGATCGTTCCGGTCGAGGCGACGGTCAACTCGCGCAGCAGGTCCCCGCACAACAGGAGCAGTCCGCAGGTGATGAAGAACACGATCGAGACGTTCATGGCAGATCCCGTCGATAGTTGGGCCCGAGTACTCCGGAGTAGTCGATCGACGGTTCGGTGACGCGCCGCAGAATCGTCACCGAGTCGGTGTCGACGTCGGTGACATAGGTGCCGGACGCCAGGATCGCGTCGATCTCATCGTGTACCTCGGCCAGTGGCACGCCGTACTGCAAGGCGATCATCTGCAGTCCCTGATTGGGAATGTAGAGGTAGTCGGGACCGTGTTCGTCGGCGCACCTCGCCAGATCGTCGAGACAGTCGTAGCTGTCGACGGTGAACAACTGTGGGCCGGCCGGGTCGAGTGTGCGGCGCACCCCGACGCTCTGCGGTGCGTAGCCGAAACTCAACACCCGCGCATCGGGTGGCGCGGCGGCGATGAACGCGTCTGTCACGGCCACCTCGTCGCGGGTGGTGGCCTCGAAAGCGGTGTTGAGTCCGCGATTGGTCGTCTCCAGCACACCCAGCAGGGTCACGAGGACCATCGCGCCGACCACGACTGCGGGTGCTAACATCCGGCGCAGCCGGGGCGCGAGGAGGGCCAGCGCGAGTGCGGCGAACGGGGCCACGGTGGGGGAGGCGAGCAGGAAGGCACGCAGGATCATCTCGCCGCCGTAGCTCTGCAGGAAGACGAGGACGAACGGCGACGCGCACACCATGCCGCCCACCGCCCAGGACCGTCTGCCACGCCACAGACTCCACCCCACCAGCCCCAGCAGCACGAAACCGCCGGAGGCCGCCATCCTCAGGTACTGCATCCGCTGGTAGGTGGGATCTCCGTTGAGGCGATCACCGACGCCCGCGTTCACCGATTGCCCGACCTGACCGATCTCGCTGACCACCGATGGCAGATGCCCGAACCAGTAGTCCGTCGCGCCGTAGGTGAACCACGCCGCGAAGATGAGACCCGCTGCCAGCCAGAGTGTTCGGTACCGGGTGGCCCCGGTGAGCGCGAAGGCGGCGAGTGCCAGCACGGTCAGCATCGGTGTGATCTGGTGGGTCACGGTGTTCGCCGTGATGATCACCAGCACGACGGCGCCCACGGCGAGTGTGCGTCCGGGACCGAAGCCGGGGACGCGGCCGGGGGTGCGGGAGATCGCCTGTCGGATGCGTTGTCCGCGCGTGTCACCGGTCAGCGGTGGCAGTGGGGCGCGGCGTAGCTGCCAGAACAGTGTCGCGATGATCGCGGTGTAGCCGATCATCGCCATCGCCTGCGGGGCGAAGTAGTCCTGCTGGTACCAGTTGGTGGCGTGGTACAGGAACACCGCCAGCCACGCGAGGCGTGCGCGACCGGTGATCGCGATGGCGATGGCATAGAGCCCGAACGACAACACGATCCCGGAGACCAGAGGCGCCCACATCATCAACGCGGTCACGTCGGACAATCCGGTGAGGTCCTGGATTCCGGCGCTCAGCGCAAAGAACCCGGCCCAACTGAACCGCGCGTCGATCTGGCTGGGCAGGTGATGCGACTCGGCGAGGATCGAGATGAATCCACGGTGCACGAAGGACGTCGGGATCGAGGTCTGGCCGGTGGCCAGTCCCACCAGCATGGTGTTGAAGAGGATGATCACGGTGGTGAGCGCGCCGAGCACGACCGTGTCGAGACGCCGGGCTCGCAACGCCGACACGAGGACGCCGGCGACGATGGCTATGCCGACGATGTACCAGGGGCCCACCAGGGCGATGACGCCGTAGTGGCCGGCGTCGAGGACATCGATGCTGCGCGCCGCGGCGACGAACATCACCACCGCGACGGCGAGTGCGAGCAGTTCGCATCCTCGTCGGCCCGTCCACCGGTGACGGGCGAACCCGATCGGACCGCTCGAGGTACGCGCCGGGACCGTACGGAAGGCGACGGCGCACGCCACCAGGCCCAGGATCACGACGATGCTCTGGGTGCGCAGCGGGTTCCACGCCTCGGCGACGATGCTCACCTGTGCGGCGAGCGCATTGATCGACACGGACACCGACACAGCCAAGACCGTGCTCAAGGCCCGCCCCGGGATCCGCAGCGCGATCACCACGGGAATACCCGGCAGGAACATCACCCCGGCGACGACAAGCACCACCCGGACTGCCGTGGGCGGCGCGGTATCGGGCATGACCGACTGCCACAGCGTGATCAGCAGCAGCGAGAGACCCAGCAGAGCAGCGGAATACAACCCCACGCGCGGAGACCACCCGTAGGCGGTCGACTCGGCGTTCGTATGCGTACCGACCGGCTCGGCGACGGTGGTGGTCACGACTGCCGCCTCCTCGGGCCGGCCACGGTGCGTCGACGCAGCTGCAGATGCGTACGCACGAACAGCCATGGACCGGTGAGGTATCCGAGCTGTTCGAGAGCGCGCAGGTGCCGAGGCCAGGCGTCCGGGAAGATCTCGTTGCGCGTCGACCCCGGTGCGAACAACAACCAGAGCCCCAGCGGTAGGCACCGAAGCACGCCGAGCGCATGACGCGAGCCGAGTACCTTGGCCAACGACGCGGCCATGCCGGTGCCGTAGCCGTAGCACTGGGCACGCAAATCCGCCATCGTGTCGCGATGATGATGACGCACGATCATCTCCGGGCGATAGCAGACTGTCCATCCGGCGAGGATCGCCGAGCGAAAGCCATCGAGATCCTCACCCCCACGCGAGGGCGTCCCGGTTCCCAGTCGTTCGTCGAACCCACCGATGCGTGACAGCGCTTCCGCGGTGAACGCCATGTTGTTGCCGGAGCCGAATTGCCCCGCCACGTAAGGGAAGAAGACCCCGGTGGGCCCCTGTTCGCCGAGCACCCGGTGGGCGGGCTGCGGCGCCATCGACCAGACGGTGGCGGTGGGGCCCTTGTCGAACATTCCGGTGGCCTCGAACCATCCCTGGATCTCGGTCGTCTGTTCGGTGCTGAACACGCGACCACTGACCGCGCCCAGGCTGCCGGTGGAGTCGGCGGCGAAGGTGTCGAGAATCCGTGTCACCCAGTCGGGATCGGGGATCGCGTCGTCGTCGGTGAAGGCGATGATGCGCCCGGACGCCGCCGCGATGCCGGCGTTGCGGGCGGCGGACACACCAGCGCGGGGCTGGTCGACGACGCGTAACCGACCGTCGGTGATCGCGCTGACCAGCGCGCGGGCGTCACCCCGCGCGGGACGATTGTCCACCACGATCACCTCGATGTTCGGGCTCTCCTGTGCCAGCAGCGCGTGCACCGTGAGCGGCAACAGGTCTCGGCCGACCGACGGGATCACGATCGACACCAGATCGTCGGCGGTCACCGGGGTGTGTGACCTTCCGGGAACCGAGGGCCGGGCAGCCGACGGGGCGCCGCGAAGCGATCCGATCAGTGTGCCGATCGCGGTCACGGCCACGCCGAGGACCATAACGGCCAGGCGCGCTGCGGCGCTGCGGTCACCGTGGAAGAACCGGGCGGTGTATCGGGCGACTGCGGTGGTCACCGTCGCCGCCACGAACCTGATCTCGGCGGACAGCGCCTGCGATGGTCCGGCGATGCGACTCAGCAGCGCCTTCGACTGGCCTTCGTGACGACAGCGGGACAGGAAGTAGCGTAGGTCGGCACGCTGCGCAGGCACGTGATGGTCGACCGCGAAAGCGACCCGTCGCAGTATCCGGCCGTCGGGGTAGGCCCGGCGCAACTCGATTCCCATCAGCGTCTCCTCGCAGCCGGCCGGGATCGTGCCGACTCGCCCCAGTTCGGTGGCGAAGCCCCCGATCGTCTCGAGTGCGGCACGTCGAACCGCCATCGCGGCACCGATCGGGTTACGGATCTCGCCGCCGTCGGCCGCGATTCCGCGATAGTCGCATCCGATCACCCAGCCGAACTCACGGGGAAACCACCTCGGGGCCCGACCGTCCCACGCGGGGTGGACGCCACCGCCGATCGCCACGGTCGCGGCATCGGTGAACGCGATCCGTACCTCGTCGAGCCCGCCCGGTCGGACGATCGCGTCGTCGTCGAGGAAGACGAGCACGTCCTCGGTGGCGTTGGCCAGTCCGGTGTTGCGCGCGCCGGACAAACCAGTCTCACCTGCGTTGTCCACCACGACGATCTGATCGGTCGCAACGCCTACCGGCCGCTGTTCGTCGACGTGGTCGAGGAATCGCCGGCGCAGAGCCGCATTGTGGTCGACCACGATGAGCAGCCGATCGGTCGGCGCGAGCTGTCGCGCCACCGCGTCAATGCCGCGAGTGGCCACCGACCACCGGTCGGTCGTGTAGCAGCAGATCACCGCGCAGATCGAGACCGGGCCGGATCGAGCGGGACTGTGTACACCGGTGGCAGAACTGGTCACCGACCGTCTCCTCTGAACGTCCAACGAAACCTTGGTCACCTTGAGAAACCTCAATTAGGCAAGGCAAGGCTAACCTAGAGTAGGCGATGGTCGGGCAGCAGCTCAATCGGGGACGTCGCCGGACGGTGGTGGCCGGTCCAGACACCCTCGGGCGACGTCGGCTCGCACGGACATGTCGAGACCGGCGAACACTCGCGCCATGGCGGCCAGGGTCCCGGACAGGTCGCCACGGTCGCTGAGATAGCTGCGTTGGGCGGTCAACGGCATGGCGAAGAAGGCGTCGAAGAAGCCGATGGTCTCCTCGGCGTCGAGTCGGAGCAGCACGGCGAGCCCCCGCAAGCGGAGGCGGTACACCGCCCGTGCGCTCCGAGGCCACAGGGTCGACGCCGGGTCGCGGCCGGCGGAGATCGCCCCGACCAGCCGATCGGCCTCGCACAGTGCCGACGCGACGCTGTATCCGGTGGTGGGATGCAGGAGGCCACCGGCGGCTCCGTGGCGCAACGGCCGGGGTCGCCAGGGTCGTCCGGACGTCGCCGTCAACGGAAACGACACCCGCTCGGTTCGTCGGACGCCGGTTGGGGTGCCCCGGAGACGACTGCGCAGACGATGCTCGAGCACGTCGAGCGACAGTGCGGGCCGACCGGCCAGGCACGTCTCCTCGAGGAGAAACTCGTCATCACCGAGCGGGATGGCGTACAGGAATGACGGCAGGGCACCCGGATCACGCTCGGTGGCACGCCAATCCATCAGAACGGCGTCGGCGCTGTCGAGATGGCGGCGCGCGGTGGCCGCGTCGACGACGATGCCGAAAGCCGTCTGGCGCGGCGCGTGGCGCGCCGACGATCCGCGACAGTCGACCACCACGTCGGCAGTGACAGTTGTTCCGTCGGTGAGGCGGATGCGCCCACCATCGACGTCTGCGACGCGTCCGCCGACCACCCGCGCGTCGTCGAGCGTGAGCTTGCGCTGCAGCGCGGCGGTGTGGAACACGCTGTATCCGCGAGCGAGTTCGGTTGCGGTGTGGCCGATCACTCCGACAGCACTCACCTGGGCGGCGATCGTGGACGGGTCCAGCCAGGCCGGGAGTTCGTCGCTCCAGCAGGCATAGGTCGCCAACCACGGCCGGCTCGGGTGGGCCTCCACCACCGTGACGTCGAGGCCGGCCACGAGGAGTCGATGGGCGAGGCCGCGGCCCGAGGGTCCTGCACCGAGGACTGCGACGTGCGTTGTCACATCCTCACGCGCCGCCGGTGGCCATCATGCCGCCGTCCACGCGAATGGTCTCTCCGGTGATCCAGGCCGATGCGTCGCCTGCGAGAAATGCGGCCGCGCGGGCCACGTCCACGGGTTCGCCGATACGGGCCATCGGGTAGCCGGCGGCGATGCGCGCCTCGTTGTCACCGGCGATCAGTCCGGAAGCGAAGGTCGTCCGCACCACCGATGGGGCGATCGCGTTCACCCGGATCCCGGGCCCCAGTTCCCACGCGAGTTCTTCGGTCAACCGGATCAACGCCGCCTTCGACGCCCCGTAGGCGGCGATCGCGCCGGTCGACCGCAGTCCGGCCACCGAGGAGATGTTGACGATGGACCCGCCGTGCTCGCGCATCCCGGCGCGATAGGCCTCCTGGATGAATCCGAGGGTGCCGGCGACGTTGACATCGAAGATCTTGCGGACGGCGCTGAGATCGGCGTCCATCAGGGGGCCCATGATCGGGTTGATGCCGGTGTTGTTCACCAGAATGTCCACACCACCGAGTTCGACTGCAGCGGCGATCGCCTCGGCGCGGTGAGATTCGTCACCGGCATTGCCGGGGGACGTGACGATGGTGGCACCGGCCACGGCGGCCCGGATATCCTCGGCGGCGGCGGCCAACGGATCCGGTTTGCGTGCGGTGATCACCACCGAAGCTCCGCATCGTGCCAGTTCGGTGGCGATGGCCAGCCCGATACCACGGCTGGCGCCGGTCACCACGGCGCACTTTCCGGTCAGGTCGCCAGGGGCGTTGATCATGGTCGAGGTGCGTTGCGGTTCACTCACGCACTCACCGTATCGGGCCGATCGATCGTTCGGGCAGAGTCGGCCGGATAGGTCTGAGCCGCTGCGCAGGTAGACTGGTTCGCCGTGATCACCGCGACTGACCTGGAAGTTCGAGCGGGCGCGCGGACACTGTTGGCGGCGCCCGGCGATGCGCTGCGCATTCAGCCCGGCGACCGTATCGGTCTCGTCGGCCGAAACGGGGCCGGCAAGACGACCACCCTGCGCATCCTGGCCGGTGAGACCGAGCCGTATGCGGGCAGCGTGCTGCGCAGCGGCGACCTCGGATATCTCCCGCAGGACCCCAAGGAGGGCGATCTCGACGTCCTCGCCAAGGACCGGGTGCTCTCGGCCCGCGGACTCGACGCCATCCTGCGTCAGATGGAGAAGCAGCAAGCGCTGATGGCCGAGGCGGCCGATGACCGCGTGCGTGACAAGGCGGTGCATAAGTACGGGCAGCTCGAGGAGCGGTTCGCCGCCCTGGGCGGTTACGTGGCCGAATCGGATGCGGCCCGGATCTGCCACAGCCTCGGTTTGCCGGACCGGGTTCTGGGTCAGCCGCTCGGCACGCTCTCCGGAGGTCAGCGACGTCGTATCGAGCTGGCGCGCATCCTGTTCGCCGCCTCCGATGACGCCGGCAAGTCTGACACCACCCTGTTGCTGGATGAGCCGACCAACCACCTCGACGCCGATTCGATCGCCTGGTTACGGGGCTTCCTGCAGAACCACGAGGGCGGCCTTGTCGTGATCAGCCACGACGTGGAGCTGTTGGCCGACGTCGTGAACCGAGTGTGGTTCCTCGACGCCGTCCGCGGTGAGGCAGACGTCTACAACATGGGCTGGAAACGCTACCTCGACGCGCGTGCCACCGACGAACAACGACGCAAGCGCGAACGTGCCAACGCGGAGAAGAAGGCCGGCGCGTTGCGCGCGCAGGCGGCCAAACTCGGCGCCAAGGCGACCAAGGCCACCGCCGCACAGAACATGCTCAAACGCGCCGATCGCATGCTCGACTCGCTCGACGAGGAACGCGTGTCCGACCGCACCGCACGCATCCGGTTCCCGGAACCGGCCACCTGCGGCAAGACTCCGCTCATGGCCAGCGGTTTGACGAAAACCTATGGGTCGCTCGAGATCTTCACCGGCGTCGACCTGGCGATCGACAAGGGCAGCCGGGTGGTTGTGCTCGGCCTCAACGGTGCGGGCAAGACCACCCTGCTCAAGCTCCTGGCGGGGGTCGAGAAATCTGACATCGGCTCGATCGAACCCGGCTACGGGCTCAAGATCGGCTACTTCGCGCAGGAGCACGACACTCTTGACGACATGGCGACGGTCTGGGAGAACATCCGCCATGCCGCACCGGACGCGGGCGAGCAGGATCTTCGAGGTCTACTGGGCGCCTTCATGTTCAGCGGCGCGCAACTCGACCAGCCGGCCGGCACGCTGTCCGGCGGCGAGAAGACACGACTGACCCTGGCCGGGTTGGTCTCCTCGTCGGCGAATGTCCTGTTACTCGACGAACCGACCAACAACCTCGATCCGATCTCCCGTGAACAGGTGCTCGATGCGCTGCGCAGCTACACCGGTGCGGTGGTGCTGGTGACCCACGACCCCGGCGCCGCGGCCGCACTGGACCCGCAGCGCGTGATCCTGTTGCCGGACGGCACCGAGGACCACTGGTCCGACGAATACCAGGAGCTCATCGAACTCGCCTGACCCACGCGATCTCGTAGTACGAACCGGCGGTTCCCGCACGGTTCGTACTACCAGATCAGCTGTCCGTCAGTGCACCTTCTCGGGCCAATATTGCTTGCGCAGTTCACCTTTCACCAGTTTGCCGGTGGGTGTGCGCGGCAGGTCGTCGACGAAGTCCACCGAACGAGGCGCCTTGTACGCCGCGATCGACTCCTTGGTGTAGTCGAGCAGTTCATCGGCGAGCTCCGGCGATGGCGCGTAGCCCGGTGCGGGTTGGACACAGGCCTTCGCGACTTCGCCGAGCTCCTCGTCGGGGACCCCGATCACTCCGACGTCGAACACGGCGGGGTGATTGACCAGAACGTTCTCCGCTTCCTGCGGATAGATGTTGACCCCGCCGGAGATGATCATGAACGCCTTGCGGTCGGTGAGGTACAGATAGCCCTCGCCGTCGACGTATCCCATGTCGCCAGTGTTCGCCCAGTTCGCGTGCTCGGGATGTTGTGCGCTGCGGGTCTTCTCCGGGTCGTTGTGGTATTCGAAGGCGGGTTCGTCGCGTTCGAAGTAGACGAGGCCGACCTCGCCGGTGGGTAGGTCGTTGCCGGCCTCGTCGCAGATGTGCACCACACCCAGCAGCGGCTTGCCGACCGAGCCGGGATGATCAAGCGCCTCCTGCGGTCCGATGAAGGTGGCGCCGGCGGCCTCGGTGGAGGCGTAATACTCGTGGATGACCGGACCCCACCACTCGATCATCGCGCGCTTGACGTCGACCGGGCACGGGGCGGCCGCGTGGATGGCGAGCTTGATGCTGCTCACGTCGTACTTCTCGCGGACATCCGCCGGCAGCTTGAGCATCCGGATGAACATCGTCGGTACCCATTGACTGTGCGTGATCCGGAACTTCTCGATGGCGCTCAGGGCGGTCTCGGGGTCGAACCGGTCGAGGAACACGACCGTCCCGCCGACCGAGTTGGTCATTCCGCAGTAGCGCAGTGGCGCAGCGTGATACAGCGGTGCAGGGGAGAGGTAGACGGCGTTGTCGTCGTAGCCGTACATCGGGGCGAAGATCGCCGTGTAGGTATCGGGGATCTCGTCGACCTGTCCTTGGGGCAACGGAGTCTGAATTCCCTTGGGACGGCCTGTGGTCCCGGACGAGTACAGCATGTCGGTGCCGCGGGGCTGATCGGTGCGCGGGGCATCGGAAGCGGTGGTGAGCGCGGCATCATACGATTCGAATCCGGCGATCTCGCCGCCCCAGGCGAGACGATGACCGGGCTCGGCCAGCGCTGGGATCTGGTCGCTCTCGGCGACCGCATCGGCCACTGACGCGCCGGCGAAAACCACCTTGGCGTTGCAGTCGCCGAGGATGTAGTTCGTCTCCCCGGCGGTCAGGTGGTGGTTGATCGCGGTCACATACAGGCCACTACGCAGCGCCGCCCAATAGACCTCGAACATGTGCAGGTCGTTTTGCGAGATCATCGCGACGGTGTCGCCAGGCCGTAGGCCGAGCGATTCCAGGTGATTGGCGAGGCGCGTGGAGTTGTCGTCGAGTTGGCGATAGGTGAGTTGTTCGCCGGTGGAGGCGCGAATGACGGCGGGCTTGTCCGGGGTGGAAGCGGCGAAGACTCCGGGGAACACGTGGTACTCCTCTGACGAAGGGACGACTCTGCACATCTGTGTCGACTGTTACCGAACGATCGATCGGGGTGTCGTGCATCACAGTACCCCACCCGATCGAACCTCGATTGTCAGAGGGTGGCGACGAACCTGTCCATCGTGCGTTCGGCCAGGGCCAGAATGGTCAGCGACGGGTTGACCAGACCCACGGCGCCCGGCGCGAAGGATCCGTCCACGACATAGAGGTTGTCATAGCCGATCACCGATCCGTCTGACCGTGCGGCACGGTCGATCACGACCCCACCGAGGCCGTGATAGGTGCTTCCCGAGCCGAACCCGGATGCGCGGCTGTACACCGGGATGCCATTGCGCGGGTGTCCGTGTCGCGTCTCGGTCATGCGATGGAAATGCCCGGCGAACGCGGACGCGCGTCGGTCGAGGACGCTGGTCCCCTCGGCGAAGGGATACGTCAGACGTGTCTGGCCGGTCGCGTGGTCGAAATCGATGCTCCCGCGCTCATCGGTGTGGACCTGGATCAGGTGGGTGGTCGCGACCCCGCCCAGCGGCGACGGGAAGGGACTGGCCTGATAGACGATTGCGGCCGGTCCGCCCGAGAGCTGATCGTCGCGAATTCGCCCGTAACCGGGCCCGCCCTGGATCGGCCCGTAGGGGTCACGCAAGGCGGTGCGCAGGACCACGAAGTCTCCGTTGGCGCCGAAGCCGTCGCCGATGTGTGGGGACAGACGCGGCAGGTGTCCGAGCGCACGCGCCCGCACGAGCAGCGATGTCGTGTGGAATGAGCCGGCCGCCATGAACAGATAGTCGGACTCCATCGTCACGATCCGCAGCGTGGTGCGGCGCTCGTCGATGAGTCGGGCCCGCACGACGAAGCCGGGCCGCCGACTGCGAGGTCGGATCTCGAAGACCTCGTGCATGGGTTTGATGGTGACGTGCCCGGTCGCCTCGGCGGCGGGCAGGTAGTTGTGATCCACGGATGTCTTCGCGCCGCTGTTGACGCCATAGGACAGATCGCCGTTGCTGATCCCGGGCGGGGCCGTTCCGGCGAGTTCGCTGCGGACGATGTCCCAGTTCACCGAATAGTCGATGAAGCTCGGCGCCACGCCATATCGGGCAACCGTCCGGATCCAGGATCGAGCACCCACGTAATTCGGATGAGCCAGGATGTCCGGACTTAGCGGCGCGGCCCGAATCATCTGCCGCGCCCGCGGATAGTACGTCCGTGCCAGTTCGTCGTAGTCCGTGCCACCGGGAAAGACCATGTCGAAATCGGGCTTGTCGGGCTGCGCCGCGAACGCGCCGAACACCAGCGAACCGCCGCCGACACCGGCACCGTACACCGCCTCGATCCCGTTGCCCTGGATCTTCTCAAGCACACCGGGATACGGCTCGACGGGTATCTGCAGGAGGCCGGAGATCCCGGCGGTCGGGCTGAACCACGCGGCCCGCTTGTCCGGACTGGTGAAGGTGGCGAAAGTGTTGCCGTCTGCGCGAATCGGCCAGCGCCTGCCGCGTTCGAGGACGGTTGTGCGGATGCCGGCACGGCCGAGTCGCAATGCGGCGACCGCACCGCCGAAGCCGCTGCCGATCACGATGGCCGAGGCCGGCTGGGCAGCCGAGGTGCGGGATGTGACGGCAGCGAGGGCACCGAGCGCGCCGAAACCCGCAGAGCCCCGAATCAGCGCTCTGCATGTGATCGGTGTGCGCCCGGCCGCCGCACGGTCCACCCGAGCAATTCTACGGGCCTGGCCGGACCTTCGACGCCGAAATCGCGCTCGCCTCCGGGCCCGGAGTGTCAGCGTTTCGTGCGCACCGATTCCTCGACGAGGTCGAGCACAGCGTGCAGATCGTCGGTCGGTTGCCCGGTGGCCAGTCTGGTGATCAGACCGTCGAGAACGAGGTCGAGATACTTCACCAGGACGTCGGTGTCGACATCATCGCGGAGTCTGCCTGCTTGTCGTCCCCGTTCGAGACGCCGCAGCGTCGCGGCCTCCACGTCACCCGAGAACGCAAGCCAGGTGGAACGAAACGACGAGTCGGTGCGCAGTTTACGGGCGATCTCCAGTCGCGTGCCGAGCCAGTCGAAATCCTGCGGACGCGCGAGCATGTCGCGCATGACCTGTACCAGACCCTGTTCGGCCGCGACATCGGCCATCCGCTCGGCGTCCTCCTGGGCAAGGGCGAGGAACAGCGCTTCCTTGTCGCGGAAATGGTGGAAGATCGCGCCCCGGGACAGCCCGGTGGACTCTTCGATGCGTTTGACGGTCGCGCCGTCATAACCGTATTCGGCGAAGCAGTGCCGCGCGCCGTCGAGAATCTCTCGACGGCGCGCGGCCAGCCGGTCATCACTGACCTTGGGCACTTCTCGTGCTCCCTGTCGTGTTCATGCTGTCGTGGTCAAGGGCTGAGGTGATCAGCTCTTGATCATGTTGCGCAGCACGAACTGCAGGATGCCTCCGTTGCGGTAGTAGTCGGCCTCACCGGGGGTGTCGATGCGCACCTTGGCGTCGAACTCGACCTTCGCGCCGTCCTCCTTGGTGGCGGTGACGTGCACGGTCTCCGGCGTCGTACCGGAGTTGAGCTGCTCGATGCCGGTGATGTCGAAGGTCTCGGTGCCGTCGAGTCCCAGCGACTTGTGCGACTCACCCTCGGGGAACTGCAGCGGGATGACACCCATACCGATGAGGTTGGAGCGGTGGATGCGCTCGAAGCTCTCGGTGATGACCGCCTTGACGCCCAGCAGCCTCGTGCCCTTGGCGGCCCAGTCACGCGACGACCCGGTGCCGTACTCTTTGCCGCCCAGCACGACCAGCGGGGTGCCGGCTGCGGCGTAGTTCTGCGCCGCGTCGTAGATGAACGACTGCGGGCCGCCGTCCTGGGTGAAGTCGCGGGTGTAGCCACCGGTGACGTCGACCAGCTGGTTGGCCAGCCGGATGTTGCCGAACGTCGAGCGGATCATCACTTCGTGGTTGCCGCGACGGGCGCCCAGCGAGTTGTAGTCCTTGCGTGCCACACCGTGTGAGTCGAGGTACTGCGCAGCAGGCGTTCCCGGCTTGATGGTCGACGCGGGGGAGATGTGGTCGGTGGTGACCGAGTCGCCCAGCTTCGCCAGCACGCGCGCGCCGGAGATGTCGGCGACCGGCTCCGGCTCGGTCTGCATGCCGTCGAAGTACGGAGGCTTACGGACGTAGGTCGACTCGTCGTCCCACTCGAAGACCTTGCCGTCCGGCGTCGGCAGGTTCTGCCAGCGCTCGTCGCCCTTGAAAACATCGGCGTAGTCCGCCGCGTACTGCTCGGCCGAGATCGACGACGCGATCGTCTGCGAGATCTCCTCGTTGGACGGCCAGATGTCCTTGAGGAAGACGTCGTTGCCGTCGGCGTCGGTGCCCAGCGGGTCGGTCTCGAAGTCGAAGTCCATCGTGCCGGCCAGCGCGTAGGCGATGACCAGCGGCGGCGACGCCAAGTAGTTCATCTTCACATCGGGGTTGATGCGACCCTCGAAGTTGCGGTTACCCGAGAGCACCGCGGTCGCCGTCAGATCGTTGTCGTTGATCGCCTTGCTGATCTCTTCGGGCAGCGGACCCGAGTTGCCGATGCAGGTGGTGCAGCCGTAGCCGACGAGGAAGAAGCCCAGCTTCTCCAGGTAGGGCCAGAGGCCGGCCTTGTCGTAGTACCCGGTCACGACCTGCGACCCCGGGGCCATGGAGGTCTTGACCCACGGCTTGGCGGTCAATCCCTTCTCGACGGCCTTCTTGGCGAGCAGTCCGGCGCCCAGCATCACCGACGGGTTCGAGGTGTTGGTGCAGCTGGTGATGGACGCGATCGTGACGATGCCGTGATCGAGAACCATGTCGCCGCGCTCGGGCGAGGAGACCTTGACCGGCTTCGACGGGCGACCCTCGGCGCCCTTCGACGCGTTGTGGGCGGGTTCGTCGTCGTCGGCGAAGGACAGCTTGGCCGCGTCGGGGCTCACCGACGGTGCGTCGGAGGCGGGGAAGCTCTCCTCGTTGGCCTCGTCGACACCATTGTGGGCAGGGGTGTTGCCCTCTTCGACGTAGTTGTGGATGTCCTTGCGGAACGCATTCTTGGCGTCCCAGAGCTCGATGCGGTCCTGCGGGCGCTTCGGGCCGGCGATGGACGGGACGACCGTCGACAGGTCGAGCTCCATGTACTCGGAGTACTGGGCCTCTTCCGCGTCCTTTTCCAGCCACATGCCCTGTTCCTTGGCGTAGGCCTCGACGAGGTCCAGGGTCTCCTGCGAGCGACCGGTCAGCTTGAGATAGTTGACGGTCTCGGAGTCGATCGGGAACATCGCGCAGGTGGAGCCGAACTCGGGGCTCATGTTGCCGATGGTGGCGCGGTTGGCCAGCGGCACCTCGGCGACGCCGTTGCCGTAGAACTCGACGAACTTGCCGACCACGCCGTGCTTACGCAGCATGTCGGTGATGGTGAGTACCACGTCGGTGGCGGTGACACCCGGCTTGGTGGCGCCGGTCAGCTTGAAGCCGACCACGCGCGGGATCAGCATCGACACGGGCTGGCCCAGCATCGCGGCCTCGGCCTCGATGCCGCCGACGCCCCAGCCGAGCACGCCGAGCCCGTTCTCCATGGTGGTGTGCGAGTCGGTGCCGATGCAGGTGTCGGGGTAGGCGACACCGTCGCGCACCATGACCGACCGGGCAAGGTGCTCGATGTTGACCTGATGGACGATGCCGGTGCCCGGCGGGACGACGCGGAAGTCGTCGAAGGCGCCCTGGCCCCACCGCAGGAACTTGTAGCGCTCTTCGTTGCGCTGGTATTCGATCTCGACGTTGCGTTCGAAGGCCTGTGCGTTGCCGAAGGCCTCGATGATCACGGAGTGGTCGATGACCATCTCGGCGGGGGCGAGTGGATTGACCTTGTCCGGATCCCCACCGAGCTGCTTGACGGCATCGCGCATGGTCGCGAGGTCGACGATGCACGGCACGCCGGTGAAGTCCTGCATGATCACGCGGGCCGGGGTGAACTGGATCTCGATGCTCGGATCGGCGTTCGGATCCCAGTTCGCGATCGCCTCGATGTGTTCGGAGGTGATGTTGGCACCGTCTTCGGTGCGTAGCAGGTTTTCGGCGAGGACCTTGAGCGCATAAGGAAGCTTGCCGGTGCCCTCGACGGCATTCAGTCGGTAGATCTCGTATGAATTGTCGCCCACCTCGAGGGTGCCCTTGGCGCCAAAGGAATCGATACTCACGTCTTGTCCACTCTCCTCAACGTGCCGGCGGGCTGCGCCGGCCTGCTCATCCGACGGGCTGCGTCGGTGGTTACAGCAACGTGTGACCTCGCTGCGTTGGCTGCCACCGCCCGATGTCCGACCAGCGTTGACGCTGTTCGTCGGCAGGTGGCGACAGTTCCGATGTTAACAGTACGCACGTACTGTTAACAAACAGCCTCGCTCGCCTCGTGTCGGATCGGGGCGCGCGAAGCCGACCCGGGATTCTCCGGACCATCCCATTCTGTCGTACGGTGCTGCAGGAGGTTTGGTGGGCCACCGCTGTGCGTGCGAATTTAATGCTCGCGAAACCTTGCCGGCGAGCTGATGCCTTGCGTGTCGCGGTGTGCGACCCTCAGGTGCCCAGAGATGTGAGGATGGCCAGATGAGTCCGGATGCGACGACGCAGCATGTCTTGGCCCTGCCGCCGATGGGTGTGATGGCGCCCTCGGTCATTCCCGAGAGCGTGGACATGCCCGCGATCCTGCGCGACATCCAGGAAGACGGCGTCGCCGCGCCGGCCGGCCAGGTCGCCGGCCTGCGCGCAGTGGTCGCCGAGGCTCAGGCCGATGGGCAAGAGGTCAGCTTCGTGGTGATCGATCGGCCCCTAAAGTTCGAGTACTACCGCGATATCGCCACCGATCTCCAAGCCGACGTCGGTGGGACCGTCATCGTGCTCGGTCCACAATCGGTGGGCAGTGCTTCGCCGCACTTCAGTCGCGTCCAGCAGGAAGAAGC
Source organism: Gordonia aquimaris (assembly GCF_026262595.1). NCBI lineage: Bacteria > Bacillati > Actinomycetota > Actinomycetes > Mycobacteriales > Gordoniaceae > Gordonia > Gordonia aquimaris. The sequence continues at coordinate 132,054 of NZ_JAPKFM010000013.1, forward strand.
GACCGACAATCTGACCCTGACCGATCCGCCACTCGCCGCGCGTCAGATGTGGGATCAGATGAACGAGCCGTCTCTGAACTGGACGGTCATCAGCCTGCTGCTCATCGTCATCGTGGTGGCCGGGGCGGCCATCGCCCGGCTGCGATCGACCCGTGCGGACCGCCGGGGAGCCGGTGGCGAGGGTGCGGCACCGGTGGAATCGACCGCGCAGGCGTCCGGCACCACCGACCTCTCGCGCGACCTACCCTGACGCGACCGCGTCGGCCCACTCCGTCGCAGACGCGCGTCCATTTCGGTGGAGAGGTAGCCCATACATCGCTTCGCCCGCATCAGTTGTAGGCGGCACGCCCGGATGCGCTCTTCGTTGCCGATTCGAGACCTTTGTCGATCGGCGCCCTTTCGGCAGTTCACGGCATTTTGCCTGGTAATCACGCCAATGTAATTCGTGACTGCTGTTTTCCGATGTGTTCGATGTGACGTACGGTTCTGTTGTCACGAGTGGTGCCCAAGTGATGGAGGGCACCACGAGTGGTGCATGGTGCACGTCGCGAGGCGGGTCGGGATCGGGCAGGCACCCATCACTTCACAGCGCGCGGACCGCGAGGTCGCATCCGCTGTGGCGGGTAAGCCGCGAACGACGAGGGAGAACTGGTGAGGCGAGCTACTACCGGCGTGGCGCGCGGTGGGTCACCGGCGCCGCGAGCGCAACGGTCCCGCCGACGCGCGATTGCGGCCCGGGTCGGCGCATTGCTGGCCATCACGGTGCTCGGGTTCGTAGGAGCCGGACAGGCCCAGGCAGCGCCGAAAACCGGAGCACAATCGCAGGTCTCCGGTCTGATCAATCAAATCGCCAAGGCGAACCAGAATCTGGCCGATCTCGACAACGCGGTCGCAGTCCGTCAGGAAAACGTCAATCGCGCACTGGTGGACTACCAGAACTCCGTGGCCGCCGAACACTTGGCGAGTGTCGCCGCGAAGTCGGCGAAACGTTCCCTTTCCGACGCGCGGCGCAAGGTCGCCGAGGCGCAGAAGGCCTTCGACGAGTTCGCGCGCGACGTCTACCGGCAGGGGAGTGCTCGCAGTTCCATGGCCGAGTACGTCTCATCGGACAACCCCGGCGCCGTACTGGACCGGATGACCGTCATCGACCGACTCGGCAAGCAGCAGCGCGACACCATCGAGCGGCTCGAGGTGGCCCGAAACCAACAGGCCAACCGGGTCTCCGCGGTCCAGGCGACGCAACGCCAGGCAGCATTCGCCACCCAGAGCGCAGCCAACCGCAAGGACGACGCGCTCGCCGCGGTCAGCCAGGCGCGTTCGGCGGTCGCCTCGGAGCAGCAGCGTCGGTCCGCCCTCATCCAGAAGCGCGACAAGGTCCAGCAGTCGCTCGACAAGATCCGGGGTGTCGCGCCGCGACGTACGGTCGAGGGCCCCACGGCCGGCGAGCTCTTGCAGAACCTCTTCCCCGATTCGCCGCAGACACCCGCGGCGCCCGGCGCGCCCGCGGAGCCCGGCGGCGACAACCAGGCCTTGGCCGTGGCGGCCACGGCTGCGGCCAAACTCGCTCTCGATGTCGGTCAGAAGGTGCTGGCCGAACTCGTCGGGCAACAGCAGATGCCGCATTCAGAACTCCTCGACGAGCTCGGCATCGGCGGTTCCGACATGACCGGTAGCGGCCCCGACTCGCTGAGCTCGGTGATCGGCAACGGCAGCCTGGGTTCGCTGTTCGGCAGTTCGTCCGGTGGCGGCGGCGGCATGGTAAGGCCCGGTCTCCGCGGTCCCCAGGCCATCGAGATCGTCGTGAATCGGGCGCTCTCGCAGCTCAACGTGCCATATGCGTGGGGTGGCGGCGACGCCAACGGTCCCACCCGGGGCATCCGTGACGGGGGTGTCGCCGACAGCTACGGCGACTACAACAAGATCGGGTACGACTGCTCGGGACTGATGATCTACGCCTTCGCGGGCGTGGGCATCGAACTGCCGCACTACACCGGCTACCAGTACACCTCCGGTCCACAGTTCCCGCTGTCGCAGATGCAACGCGGCGACATGATCTTCTACGGCCCGAACGCCAGCCAGCACGTCGCGTTGTACCTCGGCGACAACAAGATGATCGAGGCGCCGCAGTCGGGCAGTGTCGTCAAGGTCTCGCCGCTGCGCACCGCGGGAGCGATGCCCAACGTCGTTCGCCTGCTCTGAATCGACGCTGCCGGTCGCGGCACCTTCTTGGCCGCAGTTCAGCCAACGCGACTACGCTGGCACCGACAGGCCGCCCGGACGGGGCAGGTCCTACTGAGGCACGGCGCACGTGACCCGAGATTGCGCACGCAGATGGAACAGGAGTACCGGTTGACCTCATCGCAACCCCCGGCCGATTCCGCGGGCGGAGTCGGCCCCGACGGATCGGTCATGTTGTCCGACAGTGACGTCAAGCTGCTCGAACGCGCGATCTACGAGGTGAAGCGGGTCATCGTCGGGCAGGATCAGCTCGTCGAACGCATCCTCGTCGGCTTGCTGGCACGCGGACACATCCTTCTCGAAGGTGTGCCGGGCGTCGCCAAGACCCTCGCGGTGGAGACGTTCGCGACCGTGGTGGGTGGCACCTTCTCCCGCGTTCAGTTCACGCCGGACCTGGTCCCCACCGACCTCATCGGCACGCGAATCTACCGGCAGGGCAAAGAGGAGTTCGACACCGAACTCGGTCCCGTGGTGGCCAACTTCCTGCTCGCCGACGAGATCAACCGAGCCCCCGCCAAAGTGCAGTCCGCGCTGCTCGAGGTGATGGCCGAACGGCATGTGTCCATCGGCGGCACCACGTACCCGATGCCGGATCCGTTCCTGGTGATGGCCACCCAGAACCCCATCGAGAACGAAGGCGTCTACCCGCTGCCCGAGGCACAACGCGATCGCTTCCTGTTCAAGGTCCTCGTCGACTACCCGTCGGTCGAGGAAGAGCGCGAGATCGTCTACCGGATGGGCAACGTGCCGCCGTCGGCATCGCAGGTCCTCGACCCGGAGGCGATGATCCGGCTGCAGCGCACGGCGGCGAACGTCTTCGTTCATCACGCCCTCGTCGACTACGTCGTCCGGGTCATCAACGCCACTCGCCGTCCCGCCGAGTTGGGCCTGAGTGACGTCGCGGCGTGGCTGTCCTACGGGGCATCGCCGCGCGCGACTCTGGGTATCGTCGCCGCCGCCCGCGCGCTGGCCCTGGTCCGCGGCCGCGACTACGTGATCCCGCAGGACGTCGTCGAAATCGTGCCCGATGTGCTCCGGCATCGACTTGTGCTGAGCTACGACGCGCTCGCCGACGAGGTCGATGCCGATCAGGTGATCACCCGGGTGTTGCAGACAGTGGGACTGCCACAGGTCGGCGCACAACCGGTCAACACCGGTCCGGCGCCGGGACAACATCCGACTACCCCTGGGCCACAACAGCATCCGGGTCACCCGAACGGCGCGACGGTGAACCAGACGCCACGGTATGCCGGCCAATAGCGATCTGCCGTCGCTCGGTGCCGGCCTGCTGTCCGAACCGCAGCTGACCGCTGCGCTCAAGACGCTCGAGCTGACCGTGCGGCGCAAACTGGACGGCGTCCTGCAGGGCGAACACCTAGGTCTGATCCCCGGCCCGGGTTCTGAACCCGGCGAGGCGCGGGCCTATCAGCCCGGCGACGACATCCGACGGATGGAATGGTCGGTGACCGCGCGGACCACCCAGCCACACGTACGACAGATGATCGCCGACCGTGAGCTCGAGACATGGCTGGTGGTCGATGCGTCGGCAAGCCTCGATTTCGGCACAGTCAACTGCACCAAGCGCGACCTCGCGGTCGCGGCCGCGGCAGCCATCGTCCACCTCACCTCGGGCGGCGGCAACCGGCACGGTGCAATCGTCGTGACCGGCGATCAGGTGGTGCGGATACCGGCCCGCGCCGGCCGGGCGCACGCGCAGAATCTACTCAAGGCGCTCGCGACCACCACGCGGGCGTCGAGCGGCGTGCGGGGCGACCTGCACGCCGGTATCGAGGCGCTTCGCCGACCGCAACGTCGACGAGGTCTCGCGGTCGTCGTCAGTGACTTCCTCGGCCCGATCGACTGGGAGCGGTCGTTGCGGGCCATCGGTGCCCATCACGAACTGCTCGCGGTCGAGGTCCTCGACCCGCGTGATCTGACGCTGCCCGACGTCGGTGAGGTGAGTTTGGCCGACGCGGAGTCCGGCGAGGTGCGCGACATCACGGTCACCCCCGCGGTGCGACGTGACTTCGCTGCCGCGGCCCGCGATCACCAACTGAAGGTGCATCGAACGGTCCGCAGCTGCGGCGGGCCGGTGCTGAGTCTGCAGACCGACCGGGACTGGATCACCGACACCGTCAAATTCGTCGCGCAGCGTCGGCGCGGCCTGGCCGCCGGGGTCGGGTGAGCGGGTGTCGATTCTCGCGAGCCCGTGGTGGCTCCTGTTGCTGCTCGTCGTGGCCGGGCTGGCCGCCGCCTACATCTACGTTCAGCGGCTGCGGCGCAAGCGTGCGCTGAAGTTCGCCAATCTGGACCTGCTCAATCAGGTCGCGCCGGCGCAGCGCAACCGCTGGCGCCACGTTCCCATCGCGCTGCTCTTGGTGGCGCTCACCCTGCTCGTGGTCGCAGTGGCCGCGCCTCAGGCCGACCGACGCGTGCCGCGGAACAAGGCGACGGTGATCCTGGTGATGGACGTGTCGCGATCGATGAACGCGACCGATGTCGCGCCGTCGCGTATCCGCGCTGCGCAGGACGCGGCGCGCACCTTCGCCGACGAACTGACCGACGGCATCAACCTCGGTCTCATCTCCTACGCCGGTACCGCGTCGACCCTGGTGTCGCCGACGCCTGACCACAACGCCACCAAGGCTGCGGTCGACAAACTGCGGCTCGACGACCGCACGGCGACAGGGGAGGGGATCTTCGCGGCCATCCAGCAGATCAAGACCCTCAACGCGGTGCTCGGTGGGGACGAGGCGGCGCCGCCCGCACGGATCGTGCTGCTCTCGGATGGAAAGGAAACCGTCCCGGACGACCCGGACGATCCGCGTGGCGCATTCACCGCCGCGCGCAAGGCGAAAGAGGAGAAGATTCCGATCTCGACGATCTCCTTCGGCACGATGACCGGAACGGTTGACCTCGAAGGTGATCAGGTGCCGGTGCCCGTCGACGACGATTCGCTGCGCAAGATCGCGAACCTCTCGAGTGGTCAGTTCTTCACCGCGGCCAGCCTCGACGAGCTCAACAAGGTCTACGAGACCCTGCAGCAGCAGATCGGTTACGAGAAACGCCGTGGGGACAACTCCCGGCCATGGCTGATCGCCGGTACGTTGTTGGCGCTGCTCTCGGCGTTCGCCGCGCTGGCCATCAACCGACGCCTGCCCTGAGCCGCGCGACCGATCAAACCCATCCCACCGCCTCTGGCGCAGAGCACGAACGGATAAGTTGGCCCACATGGCAGACAGCAACGAAGCTCAGCAGGTCTCTCGCTCGGTCCTGGTGACCGGTGGTAATCGCGGCATCGGCCTCGCCGTGGCGCGGCGCCTGGCCGCCGACGGACACAAGGTGGCGGTCACCCATCGCGGCTCCGGTGCCCCCGACGGGTTGTTCGCAGTGCAGTGCGACGTCACCGACAACGCATCGGTCGAACGGGCGTTCGACGAGGTCGCCGAGCATCAGGGTCCGGTGGAGGTGCTGGTCGCCAACGCAGGGATCACCGACAACATGCTGCTGATGCGACTGTCGGAGGAGTCCTTCGAAAAGGTTGTCGACGCGAACCTCACCGGTGCATTCCGCTGCGCCAAACGCGCGACGAAGGGCATGCAGCGCGCCAAGTGGGGCCGGATGATCTTCCTCGGCTCGGTCGTCGCGACCTCGGGCATTCCGGGACAGGCCAATTACGCTGCCTCGAAAGCCGGACTGATCGGGCTGGCACGGTCGATCGCCCGCGAGGTGGGTTCACGCAACATCACCGCCAACGTCGTCGCCCCCGGCTTCATCGACACCGACATGACCGCTGCGATGGAGGACCGCTACGTGGAGATGGCCAAGCAGGCCATCCCGCTGGGCCGGACCGGCAAACCCGAAGACGTCGCCGCCGCGATCAGCTTCCTCGCCTCCGACGAAGGTGGTTACATCACCGGCGCCGTGCTGCCCGTCGACGGCGGCATGGGCATGGGCAACTGACATCGATGGCACGCCGAACCCACCACCTCAGATTCAGGAGCGAACCGTGACCGGAATTCTCGACGGCAAGACCGTCCTCATCACCGGCATCATCACCGATGCCTCGATCGCCTTCCACGCTGCCGCGATGGCTCAGGAGCAGGGTGCGAAGGTCATCATCACCGGTATTCCCGAGCGGTTGCGGTTGATCGACCGGATCGCCAAGCGCCTGCCGCAGGAGGTGCCGCCGGCCATCGGCCTCGACATCACCAGCGAGGACGACCTGGCCGCGCTCGCCGACCGCATCGGTGAACATGCCCCCGAAGGTGTGGACGGCGTGATGCACTCCATCGCGTTCGCCCCCCGCACGCTGATGGGGCCGGATGCCAAGCCGTTCCTGGAGGGTCCGGGACCTGACGCCGCCAAGGCATTCGAGATCTCCGCGTGGAGCTACGCCTCGCTGGCCCGCGCCGTGCTACCGGTGATGAACGAGGGCGGCTCCATCGTCGGTATGGACTTCGATCCACGCACCGCCCTGCCGTATTACAACTGGATGGGCGTGGCCAAGGCCGCACTGGAATCGGTGAACCGCTATGTTGCCCGGGAAGTGGGCACCGCCAAGCGGATCCGATCGAATCTCGTTGCGGCCGGGCCGATCAAGACGTTGGCGGCGAAGGCCATCGCGGGCACTGCCACCGACGACGCGAAACAGCTCAACATGCTCAACACCTACTGGGACGGTGCCTCGCCGATCGGCTGGGACGTCGAGGATCCGACCGTGGTCGCGAAGTCCGTGTGCGCGCTGCTGTCGGACTGGCTACCGGCCACCACTGGCTCGATCGTCTACGTCGACGGCGGCGCCAGCCACAACACCTGGTTCCCGGAGAACTTTTCGGCACAGTGAGCGATTCCGGAGAGGCTTTCGACGCCGTCCTGTTCCTCAGTTTCGGGGGACCGAACGGACCCGAGGACGTGATGCCGTTCCTGGAGAACGTCACCCGGGGCCGGGGCGTGCCGCCCGAACGTCTCGAGGCGGTGGCCGAACACTACCTGCACTTCGGTGGGGTGTCGCCGATCAATCGGCTCAATCTCGAGATGATCGACGCCCTGCGCGCGGTGTTTACCGCACGCGGCATTGGCCTGCCCGTGTACTTCGGCAATCGCAATTGGCATCCGTTGGCCGAGGACACCGTCGAGAAGATCTATCGCGACGGTCATCGCCGGGTGCTGGTCTTCCCCACGTCGGCATGGGCCGGGTACTCCGGGTGCCGTCAGTATCACGAGGACATCGCGCGTGCGCTCGCCGCTCTCGGGCAGCGCGTGCCCGCGAGTATCGACGACGACCCGATCCTGCTGCGCAAGATCCCGCAATACTGGGATGCCGAGGCGATGATCGCGGCCGCTGCAGACGCGATCGGACGAGCACGTGGAGAGCTGTCGGCCGCCGACGTCGCACCGCGACTGGTGTTCACAGCGCACTCGATTCCGTTGTCCGCGGACCGCGCGGCCGGCCCGGCCGCGGACGGGGGAGGGCTGTACTCGCGTCAGGTCGCGGCCGCCGCACGCGCGGTGGCCACCCGAGCCGGCTACCGTGACTTCGATCAGGTATGGCAGTCGCGTTCGGGCCCACCGCAGGTGCCCTGGCTCGAACCGGATATCTGCGACCACCTGGAAAGTCTTCGGGCCCAAGGTGTTCGGCAGGTCGTCGTGCAGCCGGTGGGTTTCGTCTCGGATCACCTGGAGGTGGTCTGGGATCTCGACAACGAGGCTGCCGAGAAGGCGCGCGAGCTGGGCTTGGATTACGTCCGTGCCGACACTGTCGGCACCGACCCGCGCTTCATCGAGATGATCGCCGATCTGGTGGCCGACTACGCCGACGGCGGTGGGGATTTGACGGCGCTGGGGTGTGCCGACAACGGCCGAACATGCCGCTCCGAGTGCTGCGTGCCGGTGTCACGACCGTCCGCCGCGCCTGGCGCAGTGGAGCCTACTTCGGCCGGCGATACTCGGCGATCACCTGATTGACCGCCGTCGCACGGGCGGACCGCGCCAGCGCACCGAGTCGGCGTAGGCGGGCGTCGGCGAGTTCGACGTGTCCCGCGGTCATCCCGAATGTCGGTGCCTGCGCGCCGGCGAGGGTGACGATTGCCTCCACACGCGCCGCCGAGTCGATCACCCTACCGGCCCGCGCGTCGTCGTGGGGTGGCAGCGTGATCTGGTGGCGCGCAGTGAGCATGGCCAGGGCCGAGCGCAGTGCGGACGGATTCATCCGGATTCCGCTGCTGCCCAGCGTGCCCACGATGTCGGCGGTCTCCCGGACAGCCTCTCGCAGGTCGTATTCGATCTGGCCCAACGAGTTCGACGCGGCGACCGCCACCGGGCGGTCGTACCGGTGCGCCGACCATCGACACGTCTCGCCGACCAAGGTCGGTACCAGGCCGAGGGTGGTGCCGTCGGATTGTTCCTCCACCAACAGAATCTCCCCGGCGATCAGCGCCGCGGCGGTGGCCGGACCCGGCGGCAGGCCTTGCGGATCACCGGCCGTCGGCAGCCGCACCGACAGTCCCTGGCCGGCACGGAGCAGGGCGAGGAGTCCGAGACGGGCGTGTTCGTCGGGCCCGTTGGTGTCGGCGGTGCGGACGACGTCGTGCCGGTCGGCGAACTCGCTCAGGGTGTCGGTCACGTCGTCGGGCGCGCAGCGACCCGCCAACCACGCCGCGGCCCACGTTCCCAGCGCACAGCCGGGCCACGCGGGTGGTCCGGAGGTGATGAGGTCGGTACTGGTCATGGCTTCTCCACGATAGGTGAGTCACGGGTTGGCAGCCGACTCGGCGTGCCCGCGCCGAATCGGCGGCGCGGGGTTCTACGGTGGCTCATCGTGAGCGAAGACCGATACGGACGTGATGTGCTGGCGAACCCCCGCCGCGCCAAACCTCGTGCACCGGAGGTCGCCGCCGAGCGCGATCTGGTCGTCGAGGACGCGGCGACCGGATTCTGTGGTGCTGTCGTCGGCCTGGAGAAGAGTTACTCCGGTGATCTCGTGCGGTTGGAGGACCGCCATGGCATCACCCGGGTGTTCCTCATGCATCCCGCCGCATTCCTGATCGACGGTCGGCCGGTGACCCTGGTGCGCCCGCGTACCCGGGGACCGCAGGTCTCGTCCACCACCGCGTCGGGGTCACGGTCAGCGCCACGCACCCGGGCCAGGACGGCACGGGCCAGTCGGATATTCGTCGAGGGGGTGCACGACGCGACGCTGCTCGAGCGGGTCTGGGGCGACGACCTGCGCGCCGAGGGTGTCGTCGTGGAGAGTCTCGACGGTCTCGACAATCTCGCCGGAGTGCTCGCCGAGTTCGGGCCGGCACCGCATCGCCGTGCGGGCGTGCTCGTCGATCACCTGGTCGCGGGATCCAAGGAGATGCGGTTGACCGGTGCCGTCGGCGAGCACGTGTTGGTGTGTGGGCATCCGTTCATCGACGTGTGGGAGGCGGTGAAGCCGGCGTCGGTACGCATCGAGGCCTGGCCGCAGATCCCGCGCGGAATCGACTGGAAGACAGGCATCTGCAGCCAGTTGAGGTGGGGTACTCCGCAGGACGGATGGCGTCGGGTACTGGCCGGTGTCAACGACTATCGCGATCTGGAGGTCGAACTTCTGCGCTCAGTCGAAGAGCTCATCGACTTCGTCACCGCCGCCGACGGGGATCAGTGACCGCTGCCCGATTCGGGCGAAACGCGCCGCCTGTGGTCTCTGGCACACTGGAGACATGACCGCACTGCTGTGGTTGGTGGCCGCGATGCTCCTCGTGATCGCCGAGATGTTCGTCGGCGATCTGGTCCTGCTCATGCTCGGTGGGGGTGCATTGGCGACGGCGGGTGTGAGCTTCGCGCTGGACACACCGATCTGGGTGGACGGTGTCGTGTTCGCGGTCACCTCGGTGCTGTTGCTCGGCGTGGTTCGCCCGGTTGCCCGGCGGCACATGCTCAATCGGCCCTCGGTGCTCACCAACACCGAAGCCCTCGAGGGGCGGCACGCGGTTGTCACCGAACGGGTGGACGAACACGACGGCCGGGTCAAGATCGGCGGTGACGTGTGGTCGGCGCGGACCCTCGATCCCGGCGAGGTCATCGAACCGGGTATCGAGGTCACCGTGGTGCAGATCGACGGTGCAACCGCAGTCGTATGGAAGGGCTGACCGGATGGAAGGGTTGACGTAGCTCATGGAGTACATCGGACTGATCGTGGTCGCCGTGCTGGTACTGCTCGTGGTGGTGGTGCTCGCGAAGTCGGTGGCCCTCATTCCGCAGGCCGAGGCCGCGGTCATCGAACGACTCGGTCGCTACACCCGTACCGTCTCGGGTCAGCTGACCCTGCTGCTGCCCTTCATCGACCGCATCCGCGCCCGAGTGGACATCCGCGAACGCGTCGTGTCGTTCCCCCCGCAACCGGTGATCACCGAGGACAACCTCACGCTGTCCATCGACACCGTCGTCTACTTCCAGGTGACCAATCCACGGTCGGCGGTCTACGAGATCGACGACTACATCGCAGGTGTGGAGCAATTGACCATCACCACGCTGCGCAATGTCGTCGGCGGTATGACGCTCGAGGAAACCCTCACCTCCCGCGACTCCATCAACGGCCAACTGCGCGGTGTGCTCGACGAGGCCACCGGACGCTGGGGATTGCGTGTGGCCCGTGTCGAGCTGAAGAGCATCATGCCGCCGCCGTCGATCCAGGAATCGATGGAGAAGCAGATGAAGGCCGACCGGGAGAAGCGCGCGACCATTCTCTCCGCGGAGGGACAGCGTGAGTCGGCCATCAAGACCGCCGAGGGCAACAAGCAGAGTCAGATCCTCGCGGCCGAGGGCGCCAAGCAAGCCGCGATCCTCGGCGCCGAAGCCGATCGGCAGTCGACGATCTTGCGCGCGCAGGGCGAACGAGCCGCGTCGTACCTCAAGGCGCAAGGTGAGGCCAAGGCGATCGAGAAGACTTTTGCGGCGGTCAAGGCCGCCAAACCCACGCCCGAATTGTTGGCCTACCAGTACCTGCAGCAGTTGCCCGAGATGGCGAAGGGCGAGGGCAGCAAGGTGTGGGTGGTGCCGTCGGACTTCGGCTCGGCGCTCCAGGGCTTCGCCAAATCGTTCGGCGCACAAGGCGACGACGGTGTGTTCCGCTACGAGCCGACTGCCGACGAGCCGTCGGCGATCGACGAATCCGAGACCGAAGACTGGTTCTCGCTCGCGTCGGATCCGAAGGTGGCCCAGGCGGTCGCCGAAGCAGAGGCAGTGGCACGCAAACCGGTGGCGCCTGAGGTCACCGCACGGGCCACCCGTGCTCTGTCTTTCGAAGCCGACCGGCAGCGGGGCGCGAGTCCGGCAGCGGATCTGTCCGACGCCGGTGATGAGAGCCCCACCAGCCGCTGAGAACGTGGCTTTACATTGCTCTCCGTAAAGCGTGGCCTCACATTGCTCCCTG
>NZ_JAPKFM010000014.1:0-134696 GCF_026262595.1 Gordonia aquimaris
CCTCGGACTACTCGATCCACGGATCTCGATACGCCCTCGGCTAGCGCCTCGGACTACTCGATCAGCGTCGTGAGGATCGCGAGTGGTGTGCCGTTCTGCTGATCGAGTAGCCGCGAGCGTGCGAGTGGCGTATCGAGATCCATCAGCGTGTCCGCTTCTCGTGCAGGGGTAGTCGGGGATCGACGTCCTGGTGTTCCCAGCTGCCGCGCAGCCACGTGTGGGCCGGGTCGTCACAGATCTTCCAGGCGCGCTCGTCGCCGGGCCCGGCCATCACGTTGAGGTAGTACATGTGGTAGCCCGGTGCCGCGATCGACGGCCCGTGGTAGCCGTGCGGCACCAGGACGACATCGCCGCTGCGGACCTCCTCGAGCACCTCGATCGGACGTTCGGGCGTGCCGTAGACCCGGTGATAGCCGAATCCCGGTGAGCCGTCGGCGCCCTGATCGATCTCGAAGTAGTAGATCTCCTCGAGTTGTGATTCGTTCTCGGAGTTCTCGTCGTGTTTGTGCGCGGGATAACTCGACCAGTTCCCGCCCGGTGTGATGACCTCGCACGCGATGATCGAGTCGGCCTCGAAGACGCCGGCGGTGCCGAAGTTGTGTACCTGACGGCTACAGTTGCCGGCTCCGCGCAACTCGATGGGAACGTCGGCGGCCGGTACGTAACGGAACGGCAGACGGGCCTTCGCCCGTGCGCCGCACAGCGCGAACCGTCCGCCCGCTGCACTGGTCACGGTGAACTCGGAGTCGCGTCCCACGTAGGCGAAGTCGCTGGGCCCGTCGAACACGCTCGCGCGCCCCGCGAGGTCGAAGGTGACGCCGCCCGAGGACACGCTCGCCGACCCGGCGAGCGGTACGACGATGATCTCGTCATCGCCGGTTCGCCGTGTGATCGACTCACCGGCACCAAGCTCGACCACGAACAACGACGACTCGGTCCAGCCGGCCGACTCCGGTGTGATGTCGACGGTCAGCGGCACAGTGCCGGTGCCGGCCGGGATGTAGTACTTCGAGTTCACGCGAGTCTCCTCTCAGCTCACCAGGTTGACTGCGGTGTCGACCGCGGTGGCCACGTCGTCGTCGGCCGGGTACAGCAGCGTGCGTCCCACGATCAGTCCGCGAACCGATGGGATGCGCAGTGCGCGTTCCCAACTCGCGAAGGTTTCGTCCGGCGCCGTCTGCGGGTCGCCGCCGAGCAGCAGGGTCGGCAGCGTGGTGGCGTCCATGACGCGTTCCATCTCGTCGACCACCGGCAGCTTGAGCCAGGTGTAGGCCGAGGTGGACCCGAGTCCCTGGATGATGTGCATCGACTTGATCACCGCGTCGGCGGTCAGGTCGTTGCGAACCCTGCCGTCGATCCGAGACGACAGGAACGGCTCGAGCATCGCGATCGATTCGCCGGCGGCGAGCTCGTCGACGGCTGCTGCACACGCGGTCATCATGTTGAGCGTCCCCGGATCACCGAGGTCGACCCGACAGAGCATCTTCGCGCCGTTGAGGCCCGCGTCGATGGTCCACTTGGCGGTGGCGGCGGTCATCCGGTCGTCGAGTTCGAACGACGCCCCGGCCAACCCGCCGCGGTTCATCGAACTGAACACCACCTTGTTGTCCAGTGCGCCCAACAGCAGCAGGTCCTCGAGGATGTCCGAGGTGGCCAGGACGCCGTCGACACCCGGGTTGGCCAACGCGGTCCGCAGCCGGTCGAGCAGGTCGGATCGGCTGTTCATCGCTGTCGGGTTCGACCCGACCGACAGCGCCCCGCGGGCTGGGTGATCGGCGGCGACGATCATCAACCGGTCGTCACCGGTGACCGTCGGGCGTGGGCGCCGCTGCGCCCACGCCTCGGCGATCGCCTGCGGTCGGGTGGCCCGGATCGCGGTGACCTCGGCGTAGGTGGAGCACAGCGGGGAGACCAACGCAGCTGTGTCCAAAGTGGTTGCGGGAAAGTCCGCCTGGGTGGCGAGCTCAGACATTGAGTTTCTCCTGTGCGTTTGTGGCGAGTGCGGCCACCTCGTCGGCGGTGGGCATGGCGGTCGAACACTCGAGTCGGCCGGCGACGATGGACCCGGCGGCGTTGGCGTGACGGAGGATCTTCTCCAGTGGCCACCCCTGGAGCAGGCCGTGGCAGAGGCTGCCGCCGAAGCTGTCGCCCGCGCCGAGTCCGTTGACGACGTCGACGGGAATCGGTGCCACCTCGATGCTCTCCGAGCGGGTCTTGCCGAGTACACCCTTGGGCCCTTGTTTGACAATGGCCAGTTCGACACCCAGGTCGAGCAGCGCGTCGGCGGCCGCATGCGGATCGGTCTCGCCGACGGCGACCTCACATTCCTCGCGGTTGCCGACTGCCACTGTGACGTGCGACAGGGCTCGGCGTACCTGCTCGGTGGCCGATGCCGGCGAGGACCAGAACATCGGCCGGTAGTCGAGGTCGAGTACGGTCAGCGACTGCCGCCCGCGAGCCTCCCACGCCGCGAAATGCGCGCTGCGCGATGGTTCCTCGGACAGGCCGGTGACCGTCGACCAATACAACCGGGCATCGTGCACGGCCGCGGTGTTGATGTCGGCGACCTCGATCTGCAGGTCCGGGGCGGTCGGTTTGCGGTAGAAGTAGAGCGGAAAGTCGTCCGGGGGGAAGATCTCGCAGAAGGTGACCGGCGTGGCGTACTCGTCGTCGACGCCGACGAAGCGGTTGTCGACGCCCAGACGTGCGAGTTCGGCGCGGACGAATCGGCCGAACGGGTCGTCGCCGACTCCGGAGATCAGCGCGCTGCTGTGTCCGAGGCGGGCGGCGGCCACACTGACGTTGGCGGCGCTGCCACCGAGGAACTTGCCGAAGCTGCTCACCTCCTCGAGGCCCACGCCGATCTGCTGCGGATAGATGTCGACGCCGCTGCGGCCGATGGCGACAACGTCGAACGTCGGCGCCTGGGCCGAGTCGGAGGGCTGTTGTGCGGTCACGTACTGCTCCCTGCTCGTGGTTGGACAGGTGGGGCCCGGCGGTGCATCAGCGGGGCTCTCGTATCCACTGGCATCCACTGTGCGTCAGGCCACACCACAAAGTCAAGACTTTGTCCTGACATTCTTACCTGGCATAGTGAAGTGGGAGAGATCACAGACCCCGAACCGTAATCTCGGGTGAGACGAAATGGAGCTGATGAGATGACCGTGGAGACCCCCGCCAGTGCCGCTACCGGTGCGGCCGCACGCGACGACGTGCACGACGAGGCGGGCGTCGTCCTGCCGGTCGGGATCATCGGGTTCGGGTGGATGGGTCGGGCGCACGCTCAGGCGTACGCGCGTATCCGCCATCACTATCCCGACCTCACGCCGGTGCCGCGGCTGATGGTCATCGCCGACGAGGTGACCGATCGGGCGGCATCGGCCGCCGTCCAGTTCGACGTGCCGGCCACGGTGGCCGATTGGCGTGAAGTGGTGGCGGACCCGACCATCGGTGCGGTCAGCGTGACCGCTCCCAACTTCCTGCATCGCGATATCGGCTGTGCCGTCGCGGCGGCGGGCAAGCACCTGTGGATAGAGAAGCCGGTCGGGTTGTCCGCCGCCGACGCGCGGGCGGTGGCGTCGGCGGCCGCGACGGCCGGGATCCGAACAGCCGTCGGGTTCAACTACCGCAACGTGCCGGCGGTGGCGGCGGCGCGTGAGCTGGTGGCCGCCGGCGAGATCGGTGAGGTCACCCACGCCCGGTTCAGGTTGTTCAGTGACTATGCCGCACATCCCGACGGTGCTTTGAGTTGGCGCTTTCAGCGCGATCGCGGCGGTAACGGGGTGCTCGGCGACCTCGCATCCCATGGCGCAGATCTGGTGTGGTTCCTGTTGGGTGACATCGCGTCCCTGGTCGCCGACACCGCGATCTTTGTCGCCGAGCGCCCCAGGCCGACCGCAGCGACGGCCGGTCACCAGCTCGCCTCCGGCGGTGAGCGCGGTCCGGTCGAGAACGAGGACTATGTCTCGGCGCAGTTGCGCATGGCCGGCGGTGCCCGATGTGTGCTCGAGGCCAGCCGGGTGTCCGTCGGTGCGCAGAACTCCTACGGGTTCGAGATCCACGGCACCAAGGGGGTCGTGCGGTGGGACTACCGGCGGATGGGTGAACTGGAGGTCGGTGCCGGCGACACCTATCAGGATCTGTCGGTGGCCACGCGATTCGTTGGTCCCGGTAGCGGCGACTACGTGGCGTTTCAGCCCGGCGCGGCCAATCCGATGAGCTACGACGACCTGAAGGTGATCGAGGCGGCCCGCTTCTGTGGATCGATCGCCGATCCCACGCGCGCCGGCGCCACCATCGACGATGCGGTGCGCGCGGCGGAGGTGCTCGATGCGATGACCACATCGGTGCGTGAGGGCACCTGGGTCGCTCCCGCGTCGATGAGGTGAGCGTGCGGCGTCTCCTCGGGCGGGCGGGCACCGCCCGGGTGTCTGCGGACTTCCCGTATGCGCTCGCCCTGCTCGGGGCCGGGGCGATGTTCATGGAGATCCTCGACGCCACCATCGTCGCGACCGCGCTGCCGGCCATCGCCGCCGATCTCGGAGTGCGTCCGCTCGATGCCACGGTGATCGCGACCTCCTACCTGATCACCCTCGCGGTGCTGATCCCGCTGTCGGGGTGGGTTGCCGATCGGTTCGGTGTGCGCCGCGTGTTCCTGGTCGCGGTCGCGGTGTTCACCCTCGCGTCGGCGGGCGCTGCGCTGGCCCCGGATCTCACGGCCCTGGTGGCGATGCGGGTGCTGCAGGCGGCCGGCGGCGCGATGATGGTGCCGGTCGGTCGGCTGGCGGTCCTACGCACGGTGCCGCGCGGTGAGCTGGTGCGGGCGATCGCCTACCTGACGTGGCCGGCCCTGGTGGCGCCGGTGGTGGCACCATTGATCGGCGGTGCGATCGTCACGCATGCATCATGGCGGGTCATCTTCGCGATCAACCTGCCGATCGGTCTGGTCGGCATCATTGCCGCGTTTTGCTGGTGTCGGCCCGCGGACTCGGACACGGCACGACGCCGACTCGATGTGCTCGGGGTGCTGTGCACCACCGCGGCGGTCGGCGCGGCGATGTTCGCGGCGCAGGAACTGACTGCTGAATATCCGCGCTGGTGGGTGGTCGCCATCGGCGTACTCGCGGGGTCGGTCCTGGGCGTGGTGGCGCTGCGGCGGATGCGGTCGGCCCCGCATCCGTTGCTGAATCTCGACGTGCTGCAGGTGCGTTCCTTCGCCGCGGTGGTGGGGTTCGGCACGGTGTACCGCATCGGGATCAGCGCGGTGCCGTTCTTGTTGCCGTTGCTGTTCCAGCTGCGCTTCGGCTGGTCGGCGGTGGCCGCGGGCGCGATGGTGACCGCGCTGTTCGTCGGCAACGTCGCCATCAAGCCGCTGACCACACCACTGATGCGGCGCTGGGGCATCCGACGGGTGCTGGTGGCGGACCTGACGGCGTCGGTGGTGTCCTTCGGGGCTCTCGCATTGCTCAGCGCAACCACGTCGGCGGTGGTGATCGGCACGGTCTTGGTGATCTCCGGGGTGCTCCGCTCGATCGGCTTCTCCGCGTACAACACCCTGGCGTTCGCCGACGTCGGGCCCTCGGAGCTCAGCGATGCGAACGCGGTGCACGCCGCGGTGCAGGAACTCGGCGCCGCGTTCGGGGTTGCGCTTGCCGCCGTGGCGATCTCGGTGTTCGCAGGTCTCGATGTGCTGCCCGCCGGCGCCTACTCGGCGGCCTTCGTGCTGCTCGGGGTGCTGATGGCGGTCTGTGTGGTTGGGGCCGCGCGCCTGCCCACGGCGGCCGGTGAGCGAGCATTGCGGACGGTTCCTACCACCGCTTAGATCCGAATGTCTGGACAAAGTCTTGACATCGCCGGTGTGACGGGTATTACATCTAGTCCACAAGAGTGTTCGCCCGAACAGCACATCCCGGCAGGTTCCCGATCCGGGAACCCACGGACAGGGCGCCGATGACACTCTCGGATCGAAGGGAAGAGACAACGATGCACTCCACTGAACGTCGTCGGATCCGGCGGCCGCGTCGGCTCGTCGCGATCGCCGCCGCATGCGCATCCGCGATGCTGATCGTCGCCGGCTGTTCCAGCACGGGTGGTGCCCCTGACGATGACGGCGGCGACGGTGGCGGGACCGGCAACGCGGGCACCCCGGAGTTGACGATCGCGATGATCACCCACGAGGTGCCGGGTGACTCGTTCTGGGACCTGATCCGCAAGGGCGCCGAGATGGCCGCCCAGAAGGACAACGTCAATTTGCAGTACTCGTCGGACCCGGAGGCGCCCAATCAGGCCAACCTGGTGCAGACCGCCATCGACAGCAAGGTCGACGGGATCGCGCTGACCCTGGCCAAGCCCGACGCGATGGCTCCGGCCGTGCAACGCGCGATCGACGCCGGCATCCCGGTCGTCGCCTTCAATTCCGGTTTCGACAACTGGAAGGAAATGGGCGTGCAGCAGTACTTCGGCCAAGACGAGACCCTCGCCGGCCGCACTGCCGGCGAACGTCTGACCCAGGAGGGTCGCAAGAAGGTGCTCTGCGTGATCCAGGAGCAGGGGCAGGTCGCACTCGAATCCCGCTGCGCCGGTGTGCGTCAGGGCTTCACCGGAGGTGGCTTCGAGATCCTCAACGTGAACAGCAAGGACATGCCGTCGGTGGAGGCCACGATGACGGCGAAGCTGCAGCAGGATCCGTCCATCGACACCGTGGTGACCCTGGGCGCGCCCATTGCGCAGACCGCGGTGCAATCCAAGGGCAACGCCGGCTCACAGGCCGAGATCGTCACCTTCGACACCAACGCCGCTCTGGTTCCGCTGATCCAGAACGGTGAGGTCAAGTGGGCGGTGGATCAGCAGCCGTACGTGCAGGGCTATGAGGCCGTCGACGCTCTCTGGCTCAACCTCACCAATGCGAACACCATCGGCGGCGGCGAGGCCGTGCTGACCGGACCGGCCTTCATCGACGAGTCGAACATCGACGCCGTGGCCGAATACGCCGAGAACGGCACCCGCTGACGCGGGCCGCTGGAGGGAAACCATGAGTACTCAAGCAGATCTCGACCTGTCCACGCACAAACCCATCACCGACGAACGGGTGAAACGCCAGAAGCCCCTGCAGCGGCTGCTGCTGCGGCCGGAGATCGGCGCGCTGTTCGGTGCGATTGCCATCTTCATCTTCTTCCTCATCGTGGCGCCGCCGTTCCGAACGCCGGAGGCACTCGCGACAGTGCTGTACGCGAGTTCGACGATCGGCATCATGGCCTGCGGGGTCGCGGTGTTGATGATCGGTGGCGAGTTCGACCTCTCCACCGGTGTCGCGGTGACGTTCTCGTCGCTGGCCGCATCGATGCTCGCCTACAACCTGCATCTCAATGTGTGGCTCGGAGCGTTCCTCGCGCTGATCCTGGCGTTGGCCGTCGGCTTCTTCAACGGCTTTCTGGTCATGAAGACGAGGATCCCCTCGTTCCTGATCACACTGTCGACGTTCCTGATGCTCACCGGTATCAACCTGGCGGTCACCAAGCTGGTGACCGGCCAGGTGGCCACCCCGTCGATCTCCGACATGCAGGGATTCGACTCCGCGCACAAGGTGTTCGCCTCGTCGTTCACGCTCTTCGGGGTGTCGGTGCGGATGACTGTGGTGTGGTGGATTCTGTTCACCCTCGTCGCGACCTGGGTGCTGATGCGCACCCGCGTGGGTAACTGGGTCTTCGCGGTCGGCGGCAACCAGGACTCGGCGCGGGCCGTCGGTGTGCCGGTCACCCGAGTCAAGATCGGCATGTTCATGTTCGTCGGCTTCTGTGCCTGGTTCGTCGGCATGCACCTGCTGTTCGCTTTCGACACGGTGCAGTCCGGTCAGGGCGTGGGTAACGAGTTCTTCTACATCATCGCCGCCGTCGTGGGTGGCTGCCTGCTCACCGGTGGGTACGGCACCGCGATCGGTGCGGCCATCGGCGCCTTCATCTTCGGCATGGTCAACCAGGGCATCGTGTATGCCGGATGGAACCCCGACTGGTTCAAATTCTTCATGGGTGCGATGCTGCTGTTCGCGGTGATCGCCAACAACAGTTTCCGCAACTACGCGGCCAAGAGGTGATCGCACAATGAGCTCAGCCATTGAAACCCGTTCCGAGTCGGACTCCAGCGGCGGTAAGGTACCGCTGATCGAGCTCCGGGACGTCGGCAAATCCTACGGCGCGATCATCGCGCTCAAAGGCATCAACCTGCGCGTGCACGCCGGCGAGGTCACCTGCGTGCTCGGCGACAACGGTGCAGGTAAATCCACCCTGATCAAGATCATGGCCGGGCTGCATCAGCAGACCGAAGGCGACCTGCTCATCGACGGTGCCCAAACCCATCTCGAATCGCCGAAGCACGCGCTCGGCAAGGGCATCGCGACCGTCTACCAGGATCTCGCGGTGGTCGGGTTGATGCCGGTGTGGCGCAACTTCTTCCTGGGTCAAGAGCTCCGCAAGGGGCCCTTCCGGATGCTCGACATCCAGTCGATGCGGGCGACGACCAAGGAAGAGCTGTACAAGATGGGCATCGACCTCCCCGATGTGGATGCGCCCATCGGCTCGCTCTCGGGTGGTCAGCGTCAGTGTGTGGCCATTTCGCGGGCCATCTACTTCGGAGCTCGGGTGCTGATCCTCGACGAGCCGACCGCCGCGCTGGGTGTCAAGCAGTCGGGCACCGTGCTGCGCTACATCTCGGCCGCTCGGGATCAGGGTTTCGGCGTCGTGTTCATCACACACAACCCGCATCATGCGCACATGGTGGGCGACCACTTCGTGCTGCTCAATCGTGGGCGCCAGAAGCTGGACTGCACCTACGACGAGATCACGCTCGAGGAGTTGACCCAGCAGATGGCCGGCGGAGACGAGCTCGACACGTTGAGCCACGAGCTGCGGCGCTGAGCCGATGAATCCGCCCGAGGCCCGCTCGGCCGATTCTTGGCCGGGCGGGTCTCGTGGTGGGCTAGTGTTCCGGTGCGGGGCGCGAGGTCGTGACGCGAGTCGTGCGACACAGGTTGTGTGACACACGTTGTGTGACAACAGAAAGAGGTACGCGATGTCGCGGCTGATCGGGGTGGTGTTCGGGGCGACGAGCCCGTTCGAGGCGGATCTGGTCGACCGCCTGTACGCATCCGCCGACGCGGCCGGATATCAACTTGCGCTCGGGCTGCACACATCGTCGCGTGGACGACCGCGCGCGGTCGCCGATCTCGTCGAGCAGGGGTGTGTCGCCGTGATCGTGATCGGTGCGGAATACGACGACCGGTTCGACGTGGAGGTCCCGATCGTGGTGCTCGGCGAACGACTTCCCCACCTGAGGGCGGTCACGGTGGGAACCGACGAGTGGCGCGGTGCGCAGTTGGCGGTGCAGCATCTCATCGACCTCGGGCACACCTCGATCGCGCATGTCGAAGGTGGCGATCACCCGTGTGCGTCAGAGCGCTTGCGTGGCTATCTCGGGGCGATGGCGGCGGCCGGCTACCGCGACGAATGCCGAACCCTGGTGGGTGATTACACCGAGGAAGCGGGTGCGTTGGCCGCCGAACGGCTCCTCGCCGAGGGCGATCTGCCGACTGCGGTCTTCCTGGCCAACGACCGGATGGCGATCGGGTTCATCGACGTCATGCGGCACAGTGGCATCCGGGTGCCCGACGACATGTCGGTCGTCGGTTACGACGATGGGCCGCACGCGGTACTCGGACATCTCAATCTCACCACCATCCGCCAGAACGTACCCGGCCTCGCCGCGGCGGCGGTGGACGCGGTCAAGTCGCTGGTCGGGGATTCTCCGGACCGCCCGGACACAGGTGGGTGCGGGTTCTACGGCGCCCGGTCGCTCGAGCCTGAACTGATGGTCCGCGCGACGACCGCCCCGCCCGACGACGCGCTGTCGGGCTCATCGCAGCCGGACCTGCTCCGCTGGGGACTGCTCGCCGACGAATGCGACGATCATCTGGTGCACGAACTCGGCACACCCGGCGTGCTGACCGGACCCATCGAAGTGGTGGCGAGTTCGTCGACGGCGGTGGCCTGGGTGATCGCCGATCGGCTCGGCATCATGGTCAGCTACGGCATCTACGAAGACCTCATCGATGACCCGGAGATCGACGCGATCTTCATCGCACTGCCGCCCGACGCCCGCGACACCTGGGCGCACAAGGCCCGCGAGGCGGGCAAGGTGGTACGCACGCGCGACGCCAGCTAAGAGTTCTTCCCCCAGAGATCATTTCGTCCCCCACAAGCAGGAGGGGGACGAAACGATACCCGGGGGAAGAACTCTATGACGTGTACCGAGGAACGCTCAGGCGGCGTCGTCGAGCCGAGTGCGTTCCTCGAGTTCCTCGATCGCGTTGCGCGCGAATACCTGTTGTTCGGTGACGGCCAGCTGCGTACGACTGCGGCTGGTGAACGCGAAGAACCAGTCGACGAGTGTGGTGAACCGGTTGCGGAAGCCCACGAGGTAGACCAGATGCAGCACCAGCCACCCGATCCAGGCCAGGAAACCCGCGAGCTCGATGTGGCGGGAGGTGCCCGGAACGGGGATCTTCGCCACCGCGCTGAAGCGGGCGATGGTGGCCATCGAGCCCTTGTCCCAGTAGGAGAACGGTTTCCGCGCCTCGGGTGACGTGCCCTTGAGGCCGTCCTTGATCGCCGATGCGGCGTACTTCGCGCCCTGGATCGCGCCCTGCGCCATACCCGGGACGCCGTCGACGGCCATCATGTCGCCGACGACGAAGACCTCGGGATGACCGGGCAGCGTCAGATCGGTGCCCACCTTCACCCGGCCGGCCCGATCGAGTTCGACGCCGCTCTGCTCGGCCAACTGGCGTCCCAATGGGCTGGCCGCCACACCGGCCGACCACACCTTGCACTGGCTCTCGATGCGTCGACGCGTGCCGTCGGCGTCGGTGACCACCAGGCCGTGGTAGTCCATGTCGACGACCATCGCACCCAGCTGGATGTCGACGCCATTGCGCGCCAACCGGTCCGTGGCCCGCTTGCTGAGCTTTCCGCCGTAGGGTGGCAGCACGGTGGGCGCGGCGTCGAGCAGGATCACCCGCGCATCGGCCGAGTCGATGTTGCGGAACGCGCCACGCAGAGTGCGGTTGGCCATCTCGGCGATCTGCCCGGCCATTTCCACACCGGTGGCACCGGCACCGATGACCACGAAGGTCAACAGGCGCGCCCGCTCCTCGGGGTCGGTGGACAGTTCGGCCTGCTCGAACGCGCCGAGAATGCGACCGCGCAACTCGAGTGCGTCGTCGATGGTTTTGAGGCCCGGGGCGAACTCGGCGAACCGGTCGTTGCCGAAGTAGGACTGATCAGCACCCGCGGCCACGATGAGGCTGTCGTAAGGCGTGGTGGTGACGCGCTCGAGTAGTCGGCTGGTAATCGTGTGACCGTCGAGATCGATGGACTCCACGTCACCGAGCACCACGCGCACGTTGTCCTGCTTGCGCAGGATCACTCGCAGCGGGGGAGCGATCTGTCCCTCGGAGATGACTCCGGTGGCGACCTGATACAGCAGCGGTTGGAACAGGTGATGGGTGGTGCGGCCGATCACCGTGACGTCGACGTCGGCCTTCGCCAACTGTCGTGCGGCGGTCAGTCCGCCGAATCCGGATCCGATGATGACGACGCGATGGCGGGCGCCGTTCATGTCGGGTTGCGTGCGGGAATTCATGGCAACTGTCCTCCAGCGTTCACCGTCGCAGACACCCAGGCGGTCGATGTCTGACTCAGTTCGCTCCACGCCGGTCGATCCCGGCTACGCCAGTCGCGATTTCTGATGCTACCCAAGACAACGGCCGCGGCGCGACCCGATATTCCTCGGGTAGATCACTTGTGTGTACGGGGGTCTGGTCTCGATACGCGACGGGCTCGCTGCGCTCGCACGTCGCTACTCGACCAGCGGTTGAGCCGGGCTCGCTGCGCTGGCACGTCGCTACTCGACCAGCAGTTGAGCCGGGCTCGCTGCGCTGGCACGTCGTTACTCGACCAGCGGTTGAGCCGGGCTCGCTGCGCTGGCACGTCGCTACTCGGCCAGGGGTTGAGCCGGGCTCGCTGCGCTGGCACGTCGCTACTCGACCAGCATTGGGCGGTGGTCGGGCGGTCGGGTTCGGGCGCGTCGGTTTGCGGCCGGCGGGGACGTTCCCCTGTTGCTGATCGAGTAGTCCGAGCCGCCAGGCGAGGACGTATCGAGATCCCCGCAGCGCGACTCGCACCACTCACCTCGGGTGCAGGCCGATCGCCCGGTACGCGGCGTCGAGGTAGCGCATGTTCTCCACCGCGTCGTCGAGGTCGATGGGCAGCGCCGCACCGGTGCGTACCGCGTCGGCGAACGCCTCGAGTTGGTAGGTGTAGGTCGACCGGATGCCGAGCCGTTCGACTCCGACCGTGCCGTCCCTCGAGGACACGATGGTCAGCCGATCGTCGCGGTTCGGGGCCAGATAGTCGTGCAGGAACAGGCTGCCTTCGTCACCGACGATCCGCAGGCTGAACACGAACTCGCCGGCCACCATGGACACCGCGTGCAGGCCGGCGGCGCCGTTGGGGTAGCGAAGATCCAGCACGCAGGACTCGTCGATCTGCGGGCTGGCCAGCGACGCGCGGCCGCCGGTAATCTCCGGCGGCCCACCACACCAGCGGCCGAGCAGGCGCGACACATGCAGCGAATAGCAGCCCAAGTCCATCAGCGCACCGCCGGCGAGGTCGTAGGACCATCGCGGATCGTTGTCGTCGGGAGGCGGCATGGCCATCACCACTTCGACGTGCGCGATGTCGCCGATCGCACCCGCGTCGAGCAGTTCAGTGGTGCGTGCCATCAACGGGTGGAACAGGTAGTGAAAACCCTCGAGGACCACAACGTCGGCTGCGCGCGCCGCGGCCGCCACCTCCTGTGCCTCGGATTCGTTCCGTGCGAAGGGTTTCTCCGAGAGCACCGGTTTCCCGGCCCGGATCGCGGCGAGGTTCCATGGCCCGTGCAGCGCGTTGGCGAGAGGGTTGTAGATGACATCGACCTCGGGGTCGTCGATCACTGCGGCATAGGAGTCGAGTACCCGCTCGACCCCGTACTTGTCGGCGAACGCCTCGGCACGACCGCGGTCGCGTGCGGCGACGGCCACCAATCGGTGTCCCAGCGTGCGGGCGGGCCCGACGATGGCCGACTCGGCGATCCGGGACGCGCCGAGCAGTCCGATCCGCAACGGTTCGGTCACCTCGGTCACACCCGCACCGGACGTGCAGCGGCCTTGCGCAGGAACGACATCGAGACCGCCACGTTACCTGCGGCGGCATCGCCGTCGGTTTCGTCGGTGAGGATGGTGTCCTGTTCGAGCACGTACCAGCCGTCGAACCCGGCGTCGACGAGCGTCGCGACGACCTTGGCGATCTTGGCCTCGCCCGCGCCGAGGGGCACGTACATCCCCTGCGCCACCGCGTCGGTGTAGGTCATTTCGCCGCGCTGCACCTTCTCGGCGAGTTCGATTCTGACGTCTTTGAGGTGGGCGTGGGTGATGCGGTCGGTGTAGGCCTGCGTCATCTCCAGCGGGTCGGTCCCGCCGATAAGCAGGTGACCGGTGTCGAGGCAGAGTCCGATGGTGGTGTTCTCCAATACCCGATACACCTCGTCGCGCTGCTCGACCATGGTGCCGACGTGCGGATGCAGCGCGGCGGTGACCCCTCGGGACGCAGCCAATGCTCCGAGCCGATCCAGGTTGGCCAGCAACGTGTTCCACTGCACCTCGGTGAGGTCGGGACGATCGTCGTATCCGTCGACGCCGGTGGCCGCGGCCAGCACCAGTACGTCACCGCCGGAGGTCTCCAGGCGGTCGAGCACCTCGTTCACCGCAGGAGCGGGATCGTGGTCGGCCTGGTGCAGCACCACTGGAACGAAGGACCCCACACACCGCAGGTCGTAGGCTGCCAGCGTGTCGCGCAGTTGCGCCGGGGCCGATGGCAGGAAGCCTTCGGGGCCTGTCTCGGCTGCGGTGACGCCGAGCTCACGCATCTCGCCGAGGACGCGTTCGGGGCTGAGTTGGTATCCCCATCCGGGGACTTCGCAGACACCCCACGAGATGGGGGCGGCGGCGATGCGGAGGTCGGTTGTAGTCATCAATGAATCCCTTTGGTGGTGCTCGGTGGTCTGGTGGTGCCCGGTCGTCGGATGAGTTCGTGCGACGGCGTCAGCGTGCTGGTACCAGCATGTCCCGGATCTCCTCGATCGGGACCGGCCGGCCGGTGTCGACCGACCGGGTGGCGGCTTCGGCGATCAACGAGACCTCCAGCGCATCGTGTGCGGTGCATGGTGCCGATGTCGTCGGGTTCGTCGACGGGTCCATCACCGATGCGCAGAAGGCAGCGAGTTCGGCGCGATAGGCGGCGGCGAATCGGTCCATGAAGAACCGGTGCGGTGCTGCGGCGGGAAAAGCGCAGTCGGCCTGCATGTTCCGTACCGGGGTGGCGGGGTCCCACCCGGCGACGACGCTGTCGGTGCTGCCGTGAACTTCCAGGCGGCAGTCGTAGCCGCGCGCGTTGTATCGGGTCACCGACACCACGCCGATCGTGCCGCGGGCGAATCGCAGCAGGATCGATGCGGAGTCCACATCGCCGACCTCGGCGAACATCGGATCGCCCTGGTTGCTGCCGGTGGCGCACACCTCCACCACCTCGTCATCGAGAAGCCAACGGACGGTGTCGAAATCGTGTACGGCGCAATCCCGGAAGATCCCGCCCGACGCCGCGATGTACTCGGCCGGTGGAGGTGCCGGGTCCAGCGTCGTCGACCGCACCGTGGTGATGAAGCCGAGTTCGCCGGCATCGACGGCTGTGCGGGCAGCCGCCATCGCGGGATCGAACCTACGGTTGTAGCCGATCGTCACCGGGACGTCGGTGTCGGCGACGCGGGCGACGACCTCGGCCGACTCGGACACCGACAACGCGATGGGTTTCTCGCACAGGGTGGGAATCCCTGCGGCGATGGCCTTCTCGATGAGTTCGGCGTGCGTGGGGGTGGCGCTGGCGATGACCACCGCGTCGACCCCGGAGTTGAACAGGCTGTCGGCATCGGAGGCGGCCCGTGCCGAGGCCAACCGGTCGGTGGTCGTCGCCACCGCCGCCGGATTCGCGTCGGTCACCACGAGCTCGTCCACCGACGGCAAAGCAGTGAGCGTGTCGGCGTGGAAGCCGCCGATCCGCCCGAGTCCGATGACCCCTACGGTCAGTCCCATCAGTCGATTCCTCCCATCACGATCTGGTCCCAGTCGATGACCGACCCGGTGACCACTCCGCTGCGCTCCGAGAGCAGAAAGACCACGAAGTCCGCGATCTCGTCGGGTTGTCCGAGCTTGCCCATCGGCACCGACGCGTTGGCGTCGTCGATCCAGCTGTCGTCGGCGCCGTGAAAGCGCTTCTGGATGTCGGCCTCGCCCTCGGTCTCGGTCCAGCCGATGTTGAGGCCGTTGATGCGGATACGGTCCCAGCGGTGGGCATGGGCGGCGTTCTTGGTCAGACCGACCAACCCCGCCTTGGTCGCCGAGTACGGCGCCAGAAACGATTGTCCGCCATGGGATGACATCGTGATGATGTTGACGATGCTGCCCGGCGCGTTGCGGCCGGCCATGTCGGCCACGGCGGCCTGCATGGTGAAGAACGGGGCCCGCAGGTTGACGGCGACGTGGCTGTCGAAGAGTTCGGGGGTGGTGTCGAGCAGGCTGCCGCGTGTGGTCGTGCCCGCCGCGTTCACCAGGGCATCGATGCGACCGAATTCGGCGATGGTGTCCGCCACGGAGCCGGTCGCTGCGCGCGGATCGGCGAGATCGGCGTGCACGAATCGCACCGGTGCGCCGTTGAACTCGGCGGCGAGTGACTTGCCTTTCTCAGTGTTGCGGCCGCTGAACACGACCGAGGCGCCGGCGTCGACGGCAGCGCGCACGATCGCGGCGCCGACGCCTTGCGTGCCGCCGCTGACCAGTAGTGCCTTGTCGGCCAACAGGTTGCTGCGGTGTCGTGGTTGATCATTCATTTCGGTGACGTCCTTGTCGGGAGAGCTCGGGTCAGGCGATGTGGCGGCGATCCAGTGTCGATAGCTCGGCGTCGAACTGCGCCGCGTCGAGTCCGTCGGCGATGGCCCGGGCGAACAATTCGGCCTGGGATTCTCCGGTCAACCCGGTCAACGGCTGGTCGAGATCGAGATTGCTGGGGAAGGGGTACCCCTCGGCCGACGCGGCGATCACGTTCGCGACCGCGCGATCGTCGGCGGTGCCGGCCAGCGTCTGTACCGACGGATAGATCCACCGCATGACCGCGGAGCGGTCCACGGCGTCCATCGCGCGGCCGAACGCCGAGGACACCTGTAGCAGATTCGCCATCCGCCTGATGTCCGACGATGTGTTGTGGCCGGCCGCGTGGAACAGGGCGGGGTTGAAGAAGACGGCATCGCCCGCCTGCAGGGGGAGCTGGACATAGTTCTGGGCGAAGTGTTCGCGGAACTCCGGCAGGTTGAAAGCGAGATATCCCTGCTCATAGGTCTGTGAGTACGGCAGATACATCGTTGGGCCGGACTCGATCGGCATGTCGACGTGGGCGACGGCGCCCTGCAGGGTCAGCGCGGGCGAGAGGCGGTGGATGTGGGCACGGAATGTCGCGGCGGTGTCGGTGGACATGAAGCCGAGGTGATAGTCGCGGTGCGGGTTCTGCGCCTCTCCACCCGGATTGACGACGTTGATCGCCGAGGTCACCTGATACCACGGACCCAGCCACGCCTCGCTGATCAGATTGAGGACGTCGTTGGAGTAGTAGCGGGTGAACAGTTCCGGCGCCCGTTGGGCGAACTTCTGCAATGCATTCCAGATGCGGTCGTTGGCGCCGGGTTTGGCGAAATGGTCGCCGTTGGCGACGCCGGCCGCACGCTGGTCGGCAATGATTTCGGTGAAGACCTCGGTGGATTCGGTGAGCGCATGGCGGTTGTCGAATGCGCTGGTGAACACCACGATGCCGGGGCCATTGAGCAGCGCATCGGCGAGTTCATCGGACAGGACCGCGCGGTCCTCGCCCGACAGGGCGGTCACGGCGGCCGAATCGTAGAAGAGAACCCCGCGCTCGGTGCTCGCGGCGTGCGGATAGTCGGCGAGGTCGGTGGGACGCCGGGTGGCCGCGATGAAGTCGTCGAGGCTGCACTCGCTCGCAGAGATCCGGTCGGCCCGGGGCGTCCGGGCGCTGCTGATGGTGCCTGCGCTGCGTACGGTCATCGCGCGCTCCTTGTCGGTGGTCGAGCCAGGTTCTGGCCGGTGGTCGTGGGGTGGATCGGGCCCTCGGCGATTCCGCCGTGATCACGTCACCAAGAATGGCAAGATCCTATTGTCCGGACAAGAGCGTATTTCCATCAAGAATCCCTCAGGAGTGGGGCGTGCCACATCGTTATCCCGTACGCGAGATCGCGCGTCAGGCCGGCGTGAGTGAGGCGACGGTCGATCGGGTGCTGCACCAACGTCCCGGCGTACGGGAGGGCACGGTCCTGCAGGTCGAACAGGCCATCGCAGACCTCGATCGGCAGCGCACCCAGCTGCGGTTGTCCGGTCGGCGGTTCTTGATCGACGTGGTCATGGAGACGCCTCGACAGTTCTCCGGTCTGGTCCGTTACGCCTTGGAGCAGGAACTGCCGGGGCTGCGGCCCGCGGTGATGCGGGCCCGCTTCCATCTGCGGGAAACCTGGCGGACCGCCGAGTTGATCGCGCAACTGGACACCATCGCCCGTCAGGGCAGCCACGCCGTGGTGCTCAAGGCGCCGGACACACCGGAGATCGCGGCGGCCATCGGCCGACTCACCGCCGCGCGCATCCCCGTCATCACCCTGGTCACCGACGTGCCGATGAGTACCCGGATCGCCTACGTCGGGATGGACAACCGAGCGGCCGGTGCCACCGCGGCGTATCTGATGTGCCAGTGGCTGCGTCGGGTCGACGTCGACGTGTTGGTGCTGACCAGTAGTTCGATGTCGCGCGGTGAGGAGGAACGCGAGATGGGTTTCCGGTCGGTGATGCGCAGCCACGACCCGAACCGCCGGATCGTCGAGGTGACCGATTCCGACGGACTCGACGAGACGTGCGCGGCGCTCACGGCACGGGTTCTCGACGCGAATGCCGATGTGGGGGCGGTCTATTCGATCGGCGGTGGCAACCGAGGGATCGTCTCGGCATTTCGTACCGCGAACCGTACGTGCGAGGTTTTCATCGGGCACGACCTCGGTGACGCCAACCGCACCCTGCTGCTCAGCGGGCACCTGACCGCGGTCCTGCACCACGATCTGCGTGCCGACATGCGCCAGGTCGCGCAGCTGGTGATGCGCTATCACGGCGCACTGCCGGGTGATCAGCGGCCAGTGGCATCGGGGATCCACGTGATCACGCCGTACAACCTTCCTGACGCGTGAGGATGTGACGGATCTCCGATCCCATGGCGATCGCCGATAAGGTGAGTCGGCCACCCGTCGGACGGAGGATGATGCCCATGAGCTCGATCGGCGATGCAGACGACCAGGACGGCGCCCCGGGGCAGCAGCCGGCATCGAGTACCGACGAGGTGACCGCCCAGAGCGTGCGGCCGAGCACCACCGCCGAACTGCATCCCGATCGCGCCGAGGGCGTCGTCTACCTGAAGCTGATCGGACTGGGCGCGGTGATCGGCATCCCGGCCGCTCTGTTGGCGTGGGGATTTCTCGGACTCGTGCATTGGCTCGAGGATCTGATGTGGACCGATCTGCCGCGGCATCTCGGAGTCGACGAAGCACCCTGGTATCTGGTGCTCGGACTTCCGGTGGCCGGGGCCATCGTGGTCGCGATGGCGACGGCATTCCTCCCCGGCGGAGGTGGTCACTCGCCGCTCGACGGTGTCGGCGTGACGCCCACACCGTGGCAGTACGCGCCCGGCATCGCACTCGCGGCGATCGGCACCCTCGCGTTCGGTGCGGTGCTCGGTCCGGAGGCGCCACTGATCGCCTTGGGGTCTGCGGTCGGCATGGTGGTGGTGCCGTTCGTGCGACTCCCGGAACAGGGGCATCGGGTGCTGGCCACCGCCGGCTCGTTCTCGGCGGTGTCGGCGCTGTTCGGTGGGCCGCTGGTGGCCGGACTGCTGCTGCTCGAGGCCGGCCTGGCGGCCGGGGCGGCGTTGCTGCCCGCACTGCTGCCGGGGCTGGTGGCTGCGGCTGTCGGCTATGTCGTGTTCATCGGACTCGGCGACTGGGGCGGGCTCGGCGTCATGTCGATGGCGGTTCCGCAGATGCCCGACTACGTCGGCACCCGCATCATCGATCTGCTGCTCGCCATCGTCGTCGGCGTGCTGGCGAGCGTGATCATGTTCCAGGTCAAGAAGGCCGGCACATTCGTCGACAAGGCCGCATCGATCGACAAGCGCCGCCGCTACGGCATCCTCGTCGCGGGCGGCGTCGCGGTGGGGGTGTTGGCATTGATCGCCCGGGCCCTCGGTGCCGACATCGACGACGTGTTGTTCTCCGGACAGACCGCCGTGCCGATGGTTCTGGCCGAGACCGGGGTCGGCGCACTCGTGGTGATCATCGCGTTCAAGGCGATCGCCTACGCGGTCTGTTTGGGCTGCGGATTCCGTGGCGGTCCGGTGTTTCCGGCGATCTTCATCGGGGTGGCCATCGCGTCGATAGGCTGTCTGCTCTTCGACTGCTCCATCACCTGGGCGCTGGCGGTCGGAGCCGCGGCCGGGATGACGGCAGGCACCGGATTCGTATTCAGCGCGTTGTTGTTCAGCGTGCTGCTGACCGGTTCGGTCGGCCTCGACGCCACGCCTGCGGCGGTGCTGGGTGTCATCGCCGCCTGGCTGACGACCGCCGCACTGTCCCGTCGTCGGCAGTCCGGCGGTTCGGCGGCCGAGGTGGTCACCTGAGGGTGACGCGCGCCGGCGGGCGCCTGTGGGAAACCTGGTCCGAACAATATTTGTTATGACATACTGACACGATGGCGGACCAGATCATGCAGATCCCGGTCGAGCTCGACCGGTCCACGCCGGTCCCGCTCTACCACCAGCTTGCCCAGGCCATCGAGGCCGCGATCGTCCGGGGTGACCTCGGTCCCGGGGATCGACTGGAGAACGAACTCGACATGGCCGGCCGGCTCAAACTGTCGCGGCCGACGATCCGACAGGCGATCCAGGAGCTCGTCGACAAGGGTGTGGTGGTGCGCAAGAGGGGGGTCGGCACACAGGTGGTGCAGAATCCGGTGCACCGTTCGGTCGAGCTGACCAGTCTCTACGACGATCTGACGACCGCGGGGATGCACCCCACCACCCAGCTGCTCGAGTATCGGATCGGCACGCCCGACGAGGAGTTGCGCACCGAGCTGGGTTTGCCGGTAGGGGCCGAGTCGGTGACAGTCAAACGTCTGCGCTGTGCCGGCGGAGAACCCCTGGCCCTGATGATCAACCATCTGCCGGCCGACATCTGCCCGCCCGCCGGAGAACTCGAGAGTGGTGGCCTCTACAAAGGTTTGCGTGGACGGGGTGTGCACATCCGGCTTGCGCGGCAACGTATTGGGGCCAAGGCGGCCGACGCCGACGAGGCGGCACTGCTCGGCGACGAACCGGGGTCGCCGTTGCTGACCATGCAGCGCACGGCCTTCGACGACGCGGGCAAGGTGGTCGAGGTGGGTCGGCACGCGTACCGGGCCGATCGGTATTTCTTCGAGACGACGGTGGTGGATCGCTGAGCCCCGCTGAGTGAGTGGGTAACCCGGTGATCGGGTAGCGGCCGAGGCGCCGACCGAGGTCGTGTATCGAGATCACTCGTGTGTCGCCAGTGGTCTCGATACGCCGCTCGCCCTAGGGGGCTCGCGGCTACTCGACCAGCGGTTGGTGGCTTGGTGGGTCGGACTAGTCGACCTGCGGGGTGGTGCGGTTCGGGCTACTCGACCAGCGGTAAGTGGCCCGGGCGTGTGCTACGCGACTTGCGCCTCGGCTGAGGTGACCAGTGGGTCTGGGGCCTACTCGGCCGGCTGATCGTCGGGGACCTCGTTTGCCTCGGCCACCTGTCCGGAGACCGCGAGCAGGAGCTGCCGCACCGCCATTGCGCGGCGATACGACGCGCCGGCGAGTTTGTCGAGCGCACACTCCGGATCGGCAGGCGGACCCAGATGCGTACAGCCGCGGGGACAGTCGTCGATGGCCTCACGCAGGTCGTCGAAGGCGTCGACGATGTCGTCGGGTCCGACGTGGGCGAGCCCGAACGATCGGATACCGGGTGTGTCCACCACCCAGCCTTGGGGCGACGAGTCCGCGCCGGGCAGGGGCAGCACCACCGATTGCGTCGAGGTATGCCGGCCCTTGCCAACCCCGGACACCACGCCGGTGGCCCGCTCTGCTTGCGGCACAAGACGATTGACCAAAGTAGATTTGCCTACCCCGGAATGGCCGACGAGCGCGGTGAGCCGGCCGGTGAGGATGGCGGTGATCTCGTCGAGCGCGTCGTCGCGGCCGCCGAGCACGATCGGCAGGTCGAGATCGGCGAAGGCTCTGGTGAATTCGGCGGGATCGGCGAGATCGGACTTCGTCAGGCACAGGATCGGTGTCAGGCCGCCGACGTAGGCGGCGGCCAACGCGCGTTCCACGAATCCGGTGCGCGGTGGTGGATCGGCCAATGCGGTGACGATCAACAGTTGGTCGGCATTGGCCACCACGATGCGTTCATACGGGTCGGTGTCGTCGGCGGTGCGGCGCAGCACGGTGGTGCGGTCGGCGACCTTGACGATGCGCGCCAGCGTGTCCGGCCGACCGGACAGATCGCCGACCACCGACACCTGATCGCCGACGACGACCGGCGTGCGGCCCAGTTCCCGTGCGCGCATCGCGGTGACCCGACGGTCCGGGTCGCCGTCGAGGACGCAGCCCCAGCGGCCACGGTCGACCGACACGACCATGGCCGAGCGGGCGTCGTCGTGGCTCGGTCGTTGTTTCGTGCGCGGTCGGCTGCCCTTGCCAGGACGTATCCGGACGTCGGATTCGTCGTAGCTCGAGGCGCGCCGACTCACGTCAGGGGTGCCCGATCATTTTCTGCCACATGCCCGGAAAGTCCGGCAGCGTCTTACTGGTCGTCTCCACATCGGACACCGTGAGGCCCTGCACCACCAGCCCGATCAGCGCACCTGCGGTGGCCATCCGGTGATCGGCGTAGGACTCCCACACCGCACCGTGCAACTGTCGGGGCACGATGCGCAGACCGTCGTCGGTCTCGGTGCAGTCACCGCCGAGCCGGTTGATCTCGGTGGTCAGCGCCGCCAGGCGATCGGTTTCGTGACCGCGCAGATGCGCGATGCCCGACAGCACCGATTCGCCGTCGGCGAGCGCGCACAGACCCGCCACGGTGGGGGTCAGCTCGCCGATGTCGCGCAGATCGATGCTGATCCCGGTGAGCTTCTCCGGCCCACGCACGGTCAGCGCACCGTCGGAGAACTCGATCGCACAACCCATCTCGGCGAGGATGTCGACGATCTGGGCGCCGGGCTGGGTCGTGGTCGCGGGCCAACGTGGCACGCTCACCGCACCCCCTGTCACAGCGGCAGCGGCCAGAAATGCGGCGGCGTTGGACAGGTCGGGCTCCACCTCACGGTCGATCGCCCGGATGGTCGACGGCGGCACCCGCCACGTCTGCGCATCCGGCCGCTCCACCGGCACCCCGCACTCGCCAAGCATCTGCACGGTCATGTCGATGTGCGGCATCGAGGGCACCGGTCCGCCGTCGTGGCGCACGGTCACCCCGTCGTCGAAGAGCGCGGCCGACAGCAGCAACCCCGAGACGAACTGCGACGAGGCCGACGCATCGATGGTGACCTCCCCGCCGGACGCGGACCCGGTCCCGGTGACCGTGAACGGCAACCGATCGCCGGTCACCTTCACGCCCAGGTCGCGCAGGGCGTCGAGGATGGTCGCCAGGGGGCGAGTGCGGGCCTGCTCGTCACCGTCGAAGGCGACCCGCCCGTCGGCGAATGCGGCCACCGGGGGCAGGAATCGCATCACGGTGCCGGCCAGCCCGCAGTACACGTCGGCGCCGACCATCGGGTGCGGTTCGATCGTCACCGCGGTGTCGTCGTCGGGATCGATCCGCACGCCGACGCCCAGCGCACTCAGGCCGCTGAGCATCAGATTGGTGTCGCGGCTGCGCAGGGTTCCACGCACCACCGAGGGGCCGTCCGCCAGGGCGGCGAGGATCAACGCGCGATTGGTGATCGACTTGGAACCGGGCAACTCGACGGTGGCCACCACCGGGGCGGACACCGTGGGCGCAGTCCAGACACTCATGCGGTCCAGTCTGTCACGGGCCAACGGTCACCGATCGGGGAGCAGCCGTCACCGGGTGTCCCGTCGCAGTGGGTGATCGGCAGGTACCTCCACGATGATGATCCGACGGTCGTCGGGGTCGCGCACATGCATCTCGATCAGACCCCACGGCTCGGTGCGTGCCTCCCGCACGATCGGGACGTCGGCGGCCCGCAACTCGTCCGTGGCGGCCGCCGCGTCACGTACCTGCAGCCAGAGCATGGCGTCGGCGCCCCCGCCGGTCGCCACCTGGTCGCTCATGTGTGCGGGTACCTCGATATAACCGGTGCCGGCGTGGAAGACCACTCCGCCCGGATACTCGCGGGCCACGGCCAGTTTCAACTGATCGCGATAGAACGCGGTCAGGCGTTCGGGATCGGCCGAACGCAACAGAATTCGGCTGCTCAGTACCTCCATCTACTGGCCCTCGGTGGACCCGTCGGTGCCACCGAGCGCATGACCACGGTTCAGGTCGTTGCCATGCCGGGCCGCTTCGTAGATGGCCTTCTCACGCGCGATGCGATCGGTTTCCCCGATGGGCTTGGCGTCACCGAAGGCGAACGTCGAGTCGTGCGGATACTCGTGCGGCTGGTCTGGGTCGTCGTCGATGAGGGCGTCGGCCGGCTGATGATCATGGCGGGGGCTGTCGGACATGACTAAACGATAAACCGAGTTGTGCTCGACCGATCAGGATCCGCGCCGGGAGAATCCGCCGTCGGTGTGCGAGTCCCAGCTCTCGATCAGCCGTAGCACCTTGGGATCGCCCTGCTCCTTGATCCAGTCACACAGGTCTTTCGGCGCGGCCGGGTTGGTGATGATGAACTGGTGCAGATCGGAGTCGTGTTCGGCCAGGTACCGCAGCGTCTCCGGTGGGCTGTCCGGGTTGGCGGCGGCCAGCGCGTCGCGGGGATCGAAGGCCGCGGCGCCCATCGTGTCGCCTGCCGACAGACCCAGGCCGTCCTTGGTGACCACCTCGATCTCACCGGTGTTGTGGTAATCAGCCGGGTCGGGTGAGGTGCTTCTGGTGTTG
The DNA here is from genome assembly GCF_026262595.1 of Gordonia aquimaris. Taxonomy (NCBI): domain Bacteria; kingdom Bacillati; phylum Actinomycetota; class Actinomycetes; order Mycobacteriales; family Gordoniaceae; genus Gordonia; species Gordonia aquimaris. The sequence goes on from NZ_JAPKFM010000014.1 coordinate 24,367, forward strand.
AGCAGCAGATTCAGCAGGATCGCCGTCAGTGCGCCCGCGGAGATGCCGGAGTGGAAAATGGTCTGGAACCAATCCGGGAACTGGTGATACAGGTCCAGCGACACGTTGACCGGCGCGTCGCCGAGGTCGCGGTTGGTGTAATACAGCTTGGCCTCGGTCAGCATCGCCACACCCACCGAGATGGCCACGACCAGCACGTTGGTGTTGTTGAACTTGACCTTGCTGAGGGTTCGCACACCGCTAGCGGCGACCATGCCGAACAGTGCGACACCGGCGCCGCCGAGCACCGGCATGGGGATGCCCTCGACGATGGCGGCCATCTTCGGCAGCAGCCCCAGGATGACCAGGATGATGCCCGCACAGGTCGCCACATGCCGGGTCTTGACGCCGGTGATGGCGACGAGCCCGACGTTCTGCGCGAACGCCGTGTACGGGAAGGTGTTGAATACGCCGCCGAGGACCGTGCCCAGTCCGTCGGCGCGCATACCGTCGGCCAGTTTCTGCGGGGTGATCTTCTTGTCGACGATCTCGCCGACTGCCACGATGTCGCCGGTGGTCTCGGTCATGATCACCAGCGCCACGATGATCAAGGCGATGATCGAGGAGATCTCGAACGTCGGCATCCCGAACTGGAAGGGTTGCGGAATGCCGATCCACGGGTTCTCGCCGACGGCGTCCCAGTTGGCCATCCCGAACGGTAGCGACACCAGCGTGCCGATGACCAGACCGATGAGCACCGACACCCGCTTGATGGGTTCGGGTCCGAACCGTTCGAGCGCGATGATCACCGCGAGGGTGAAGAAGCCGAACGCGATGGCCTTCGGTTCACCGAAGTCCTCGCCGGTGGCGGTACCGCCACCGAACCACCCGGCAGCCACCCGCATCAGGGAGACGCCGATGATGAGGATGATCGTGCCGGTGACCAGGGGCGGGAAGAATCGGATCAGTTTCCCGACCACGGGTGCGGCGAGGATCATGAACAACCCGCAACAGATCACCGAACCGTAGATCGCGGTGATGCCGTGGGCCTGGCCGATGGTGATCATCGGCCCGACGGCGGCGAAGGTGACGCCCTGCATGAGCGGCAGCCGCACCCCGAAACGCCAGAAGCCGACCGCCTGCAGGATCGTCGCTATGCCGGCGACGAACAGGTCGGCCATGATCAGGTGGACGATGTCGCCCTGCTCGAGTTGGCCCGCGCTGACCATCGCGCCACCCACGATCAGCGGTACGGCCACGGCGCCCGCATACATCGCCAGCACGTGCTGGATGCCCAACGGCAGCAGCTTGGCCAACGGCGGTATCTCGTCCACCGGGTGAGCTGTGGTCTTGCCGCGCTTGATCGTGTCGAGAGCCGCCATACGCAGATGTTTACGAGCCGGACGTTTCGGACAGTGCGCCGACATGTGACGGCCGTGTTTCCGCGAAAATATATCGGCCACAGTCACACCCCGCCGGGCCGGGCACAATGGTGCGATGGTCAGTCGCCGCCGAAGTGCCGGGCTCCTGCTGTACCGCCGCCGCGGCGGCGACGTCGAAGTCCTGATCGCCCACCCCGGCGGGCCGCTGTGGGCACGTAAGGACGTCGGCGCGTGGACGATCCCGAAGGGGTTGCTGGAACCGGATGAAGAGCCCGAGGCGACCGCCCGCCGCGAGTTCGCCGAGGAGATCGGGTCGCCGGCACCGACCGGCCCGGTCATCGAACTCGGCGACGTCACCCAGGCCAGTGGGAAAGTGGTCGCTGCGTTCGCCGTGGAAGGTGACATCGACACCTCGACCGTCGTCAGCAACACCTTCGAGATGGTGTGGCCACCGAGGTCGGGGAAGCTTCAGAGCTTTCCCGAAGTCGATCGGGCTGAATGGGTGGACCCGGAGACGGCGCGGGTGAAACTCAATCCGGCGCAGGTGGCGTTCGTCGATCGGCTGCTCGAAACTCTCGCATCACCACGCTGATCTGCAGGCGGGAGACCGAGTAGGGCGCCCTAACCTCAGCGATTACTGAGTTTCGTCTTGACGCCCGGCCGATCCGGCGCAAACTGAAGATGGTCACCATGGTGTGACGCCGGACACAGTGGCGTGTCCGCAGAGTCGAGGATGTGTGTATGCGAGACGTCTTGCCCACACTTGTTGAGCGCTGGCGCAACGGGGAGACGGTCGGGCTGACGACCGTGGTCGCCACCTACGGATCGGCGCCACGGCAGCCGGGGGCGGCGTCGGCCCGCCTGGCCGACGGCGGGGTGCTCGGCTCGGTGTCCGGCGGGTGCGTCGAAGGTGCGGTGTACGAACTCGCCGGTGACGTCGTCGAGTCCGGGACGGCGCAGACCGAGCGGTATGGGATCGCCGATGACGACGCGTTCGCCGTTGGTCTCACCTGCGGTGGCACCATCGACGTCTTCTGCGAGCCGGTCTCCCGCGAGACCTGGCCCGACCTCGACGAGATCGGCGCCGCCGTCGATGCCCGACGGCCTGTGGCCGTCGCGACGGTGACATCCAGCGATCAGCCGGACGTGCCGGTCGGGGCGCACCTGACCATCGCACCGGAGCGCGCCCGGGGCAGTCTCGGTGAACCCGAGCTCGATCGGGTCGTCGTCCAGGACGCGCGAGGCTTGCTGGACCTGGGGGAGACCTCGATCCTGCGCTACGGCCCGCAGGGTCTGCGCACCGGCGACGGCATCGCCGTGTTCGTCAACAGCATGGCGCCCTCGCCACGCCTGATCGTTTTCGGGGCCGTCGACTACGCCGCCGCCCTCGCGCATGCCGGAGCCGCACTCGGCTATCACGTGACGGTGTGCGACGCTCGCCCGGTGTTCGCCACGCCGGCCCGTTTCCCGGCCGCGCACGAGGTGGTCGTCGACTGGCCACATCGCTATCTGCGCGCCGAGATGGCTGCCGGCCGGATCGATTCGCGCACCGCGATCTGCGTGCTGACCCACGACCCGAAGTTCGACGTCCCGGCCCTGCAGGCCGCGTTCGAGTCGCCCGAGGGTGTCTACATCGGCGCCATGGGATCCCGGCGCACCCACGACGACCGCATGCGTCGGCTTCGTGAGGAGGGCGCCACCGACGCCGCTCTCGCCCGCCTGCACTCACCGATCGGACTCGACCTCGGCGGTCGCACCCCGGCCGAGACCGCGGTGTCGATCATGGCCGAGATCATCGCGGTTCGGCGCGGCGGAACCGGGGTCACCCTGACCAACCTCACCGATCACATCCATCCAGGCATCAGCCGGATCCAGCCGGACCCGACGAGAGTGGGCGGATGACCGGGTAGACCCGGCCGATTGGACGATCCCCCGATCAACGCAGAGGAGCCATCATGCAGGTACCGGCACCGTTCGAATACGAGCGCGCGACCAGCGTCGATCACGCCATCGGACTCCTCGGCCAGCTGGGCGACGAAGCCCGCCTGATCGCCGGAGGGCACAGTCTGCTGCCGATGATGAAACTCCGGCTCGCGACACCCGAGTACCTGATCGACATCAACGATCTGCACGACGAACTCGGCTACATCCGGTTCACCGACGACGATGTACGCATCGGCGCGATGACCCGACACCACGAACTGCTGGCCAGCGAACCACTGTTCGACACCTTCCCGATCTTCCGCGACGCCGAGCGGGTGATTGCCGACCCGGTGGTCCGTAACCGCGGCACCCTCGGCGGATCACTGTGTCAGGCAGACCCGTCGGAGGATCTGTCGAGTGTGTGCTCCACCCTTGATGCACGCTGCGTGATCCGAGGCTCCGACGGGGAGCGGGTGATCAGCATGGCGGACTTCCATCGCGGCCCCTACGAGACCGCCGTCGAACAGAACGAAATGCTCACCGAGGTGCGGGTTCCGGTCCGGCCGGGCGGCGCCAGCGCATATGAGAAGGTCGAGCGACGCGCGGGGGACTGGGCGGTGGTCGCCGCGGGTGCCGCGCTGTGGCTGACCGACGGCACCATTGCCGACGCCCGCGTCGGCCTGACCGCGGTCGGCGCCAACACCACCGACATCCCGGCGATCTCCGAGGCGCTGCGTGGCGCGGACCCGACTGAGCAGACTTGGCGGCAGGCAGGTGAGGTCGCCGCGCAGGCCTGTGATCCGGCCGCCGACGGTCGGGGCACCGTCGACTACAAACGCCATCTCGCGGCCGAACTCACCGCACGAGCCCTGCGCCGCAGCGCGCAACGACTCGGGGTCGAGGCATCGACCCCGGCCACCTGATCACCCGCCCATCCCGAATCCGCGAAAGATGCCGACCGGCAAGGAGAATCCGATGCAAGTGACGATGACCGTCAACGGCGAGTCGGTGACCCGCGACATCGAGCCGCGCCTGCTGCTCGTTCACTTCCTGCGCGACCACCTCGCCCTCACCGGCACTCACTGGGGCTGCGACACCAGCAACTGCGGGACCTGCGTGGTGCAGGTCGACGGACAGCCGGTGAAGTCGTGCACGATGCTTGCCGCGATGGCCGGCGGTCACGAGGTGCGGACCGTGGAGGGGCTCGAACAGGGCACCACGCTGGATCCGCTGCAGCAGGGATTCATGGAATGTCATGGGCTGCAATGCGGATTCTGCACACCCGGCATGCTGATGACGACCCGCGCACTGCTCGACGAGAACCCGAATCCCACCGAGCACGAGATCCGGGAGGCGATCAGCGGACAGATCTGCCGCTGCACCGGCTACACCACGATCGTGCGATCGGTGCAGTGGGCCGCACAGCACGGGGCCGCACACCAACCCGACGGCACGAGTGAGGCATCGGCCGCCGATGACGTTGCGGAAGAGGCACTTCGATGACCATCACCACTCCACCCGAACCGGCATCGGCGTCCGGACCCGACGACCTGGTCGACAACAATCACAAGCCGATGGGCTACGGCCGGATGCTGCGCAAGGAGGACCCGCGTTTCATCCGTGGACTGGGTCGGTACTGCGATGATGTGCAGTTGCCCGGGATGCTGCACATGGCGATTCTGCGGTCCCCGGTGGCGCACGCGAAGATCGTCAACATCGACACCACCGCGGCCGAGGCGCTGCCGAAGGTGAAGGCCGTCATCACCGGTGACACCCTGAAGGGTTTGGGACTGGACTGGATGCCGACCCTGTCGAACGACGTGCAGGCGGTGCTGGCGACCGACAAGGTCCGCTTCCAGGGCCAGGAGGTCGCGGCTGTCGTCGCCGAAGATCGCTATGCGGCACGGGATGCGCTCGAACTCATCGATGTCGACTACGAGATCCTCGACGCGGTCCACGATGTCCGCACCGCATTGGACCCGTCGGCGCCGGTGATCCGCGACGATCTCGAGGGCAAGAGCGACAACCACATTTTCGACTGGGAGACCGGCGACAAGGCCGCCACGGACGCGGTATTCGCCGACGCCGATGTGGTGGTCACCCAGGACATGGTCTACCCGCGCGTGCACCCCGCACCGATGGAGACGTGTGGCGCGGTCGCCGATTTCGATCGCGTCGACGGCAAGCTCACCCTGTGGTCGACGTCGCAGGCACCACACGCACATCGCACGCTGTACGCATTGGTCGCCGGCATCCCCGAGCACAAGATCCGTGTCATCTCACCGGATATCGGCGGCGGGTTCGGCAACAAGGTGCCCATCTACCCCGGTTATGTGTGCGCGGTGGTCGGGTCGATCGTCACGGGCAAGCCGGTCAAGTGGATGGAGGACCGGACCGAGAACCTCACCAGCACCGGGTTCGCCCGCGACTACGTGATGCGCGGCGAGGTCGCCGCCACGAAAGACGGACGGATCCTCGCCATCCGCACCAACGTCCTCGCCGACCACGGGGCCTTCAACGGGGTAGCTGCCCCGGTCAAATACCCGGCGGGATTCTTCGGCGTTTTCACCGGTAGCTATCAGCTCGAGGCCGCGTACTGTTCGATGACCGCGGTGTACACGAACAAGGCGCCCGGTGGTGTCGCCTACGCCTGTTCGTTCCGGATCACCGAAGCCGTCTATCTCGTCGAACGTCTGGTCAACTGCCTCGCCCACGAACTGCAGATGGATCAGATCGCGCTGCGGCGCAAGAACTTCATCCAGCCAGACCAGTTCCCGTACACCACCAAGACCGGGTGGATCTACGATTCCGGCGACTACGACGCCGCGATGACCGAAGCGATGCGGATCGCCGACTACGACGCCCTGCTTGCGGAGCAGGCCGCCAAACGCGAGCGCGGCGAGCTGATGGGTATCGGCGTGGCCTTCTTCACCGAGGCGGTCGGTGCCGGACCGCGCAAGGACATGGACATCTTGGGCCTGGGCATGGCCGACGGATGTGACGTGCGGGTCCACCCCACCGGCAAGGCCGTGGTCCGGTTGTCGGTGCAGTCCCAGGGGCAGGGGCATGAGACGACGTTCGCGCAGATTGTCGCCGAGGAACTCGGTATCGCCCCCGACGACATCGACGTCGTCCACGGTGACACCGACAACACACCGTTCGGGCTCGGTACCTACGGCAGCCGATCCACACCTGTCTCGGGGGCGGCGGCGGCGATGGCCGCCCGCAAGGTGCGCGACAAGGCGAAGCTCATCGCGGCGGGCATGCTCGAGGTCTCCGTTGCCGATCTGGAATGGGAGAAGGGGACTTTCGCCGTCAAGGGTGATCCGGGCACCACGGTGACGATCGCGGAGATCGCGATGAAGGCGCACGGCGCGGGCGACCTGCCACCCGGAGTCGAGGGCGGGCTGGACGCGTCGGTGGTCTACAACCCCGCCAACCTCACCTACCCGTTCGGTGCCTACATCTGTGTGGTCGACGTCGACCCCGACACCGCCGTGGTGAAAGTGCGACGGTTCATCGCGGTCGACGACTGCGGCACCCGGATCAACCCGATGATCGTCGAGGGGCAGGTGCACGGCGGGCTGACCGACGGTATCGGGATGGCCCTGATGGAGATCATCGAGTTCGACGAGTCGGGCAACTGTCTCAACGGGTCGCTGATGGATTACCTGATCCCGACCGCGCTCGAGGTGCCGCATTGGGAGACCGGACAGACCGTGACACCCTCGCCGCACCATCCGATCGGCGCCAAAGGCGTCGGCGAGTCGGCGACCGTCGGGTCACCACCCGCGGTGGTCAACGCCGTCGTCGATGCGCTGGCACCTTTCGGTATTCGCCATGCCGACATGCCGCTGACCCCGTCCCGGGTGTGGGAGGCGATGCAGGGCAGGGCACGGCCGCCGATCTGAGATCGTGACGACAGGAGCAGCATGACATCCGAACACGGCAGATCGCTGGACGAGATGGCCGCCGACCTCACCGATCGGCGCAGACCGTTTGCGCGCGCCACCGTGGTGCGGGCGCAGCCGCCGACATCGGCCCGGGCGGGCGACCAGGCGTTGGTGATGGCGGACGGAGAGATGTTCGGATTCGTGGGCGGCCAGTGCGCGGTCGAATCGGTGCGCCAGAGTGCCGTCGACTCGATCGCCGCCGGTGAAGGGGTCCTGCTGCGGGTTCTGCCCGAAGGCGCCGAGACGTATCCGGAGACCTCTGGCGCGCGGGTCGCGGTCAACCCATGTCTGTCCGGGGGTGCGCTGGAGATCTTCATCCAACCGGTGGTGCCCACCCCGATCATTCAGGTCGTCGGGGACAAGCCGATCGCGTTGGCCATCGTCGACCAGGCCCGGTTGCTGGGTTGGGCGGTGAGCCGGGTGGACCCGGAAGCCGCCGGCGTGTGGGAGTTCACCGAACCCCATGGGGTGGTGGCCTCGATCATCGCCAGTCACGGCGGTGATGAGGCCGCGGCGATCCGCACGGCACTTGATCACCACGTGCCGTTCGTCGGACTGGTGGCAAGCGTGAGGCGCGGCGCGACGGTACTCGACGCGATGGATCTGTCGGTGACCGACCGTGCATGCGTGCACACCCCGGTCGGCCTCGACATCGGTGCACGCACGCCGCCGGAGATTGCGCTGTCGGTGCTGGCTGCGGTGGTGGCGGCCATCCGGCGCGACGGTCTGGCCGGCACCGGCGCACCCGAGGATGCCCCAGCTGTAGTCGAGCCTCGACGCGAGGTCGACCCGATCTGCGGGATGACCGTGATGGTGTCCGCCGATACCATCGAGTATGACGACGAATCCGGCTCACATTGGTTCTGCTGCAAAGGATGTCGGGACACCTTCGTCGCGCGGTCGGCGGGTGGGTTGCAGGCGGCTCAATGACGTCGCCGTTGTTCTCCTCGGCCGACGACGTCGCGCGCCACCTCGATGCCGTGGATTATCTCGCCGACGAAGGTCTGGCGACTGCGCTTTTCCTGGCGACGTCGCTGCAGATGCCGATCCTGCTGGAAGGTGAACCGGGGGTGGGTAAGACGTCGGCGGCGACCGCACTGGCCACCGCCCTGGACACCGACCTGATCCGCCTGCAGTGTTATGAGGGGCTGGCGGCCCATGACGCCCTGTACGAATGGAACTATCAGCGTCAACTGCTGGCCATCAAGATGTCGGAGTCGCGGGGTCAGGATTTCTCCGACGCGGATCTGTATGCGCCCGAGTTCCTCTCGGAACGGCCGCTGTTGGCGGCGATCCGGCACCGCGGAGCCCGCCCGCCGGTTCTGCTGATCGACGAGATCGACCGCGCCGACGATGAATTCGAGGCATTGCTGTTCGAGTTCCTCGGTGAGGGCGCGGTCACCGTGCCGGAACTCGGCACCATCCGGGCACAGCGTCGGCCGCTGGTGGTGCTGACATCCAACCGCAGTCGTGAGCTCCACGAGGCGTTGCGGCGGCGCTGCCTCTATCACTGGATCGTCTATCCCGGTGCGGCGCAGGTGGTCGCGATCTTGCGGCGCACGGTCTCCGGCGCCTCGGCACCGCTGCTGGAAGACGCGTCGGTGTTCGTCGGTCGGGTGCGGGAACTCGACCTCGACAAGCCGCCGGGTATCGCCGAGGCGATCGACTGGGTGTCGGCCCTGATCACCCTCGGTGTCACCGAGTTGGTCGCCACCACGGTGGCGCCCACGCTGGGCACCCTGGTCAAGACGCCCGACGACCACGAGACGCTGCTGGCGGCGCTCGAACACGGTTCCGTGCTCTGAAACGGCGCCCGGAATGACCAGAGCGGCGATCGTGGCGCATGTCGACCGGGCGGCTTTTGCGGCCGGTTTCATCGACCGGCTGCGAACCGCGGGGCTGCCGGTCGGTCACGCCGATGCCGCAGTATTGTGCCGCGCACTCGACGTGCTGGGGCGAGCCGTGCTGTCGGATCGACGGCAGCTGTATTGGACGATGCGGATCACGCTGGTGCGTAGGCAATCCGACCTGTCGACGTTCGATGCCGTGTTCGCCGCGGTGTTCGACGATGCGGTCTTCTCGCTGGATCCGGTCGCGATGCGCAGTCGGTCGGGGCAACAGGACCGTCCGGTTGCCAGGGATGCGGCCGGACGTGGGGGTGCGGGAGACACGTTGCCGTGGGCGACGCTGCCGCGCATGTCGGTCGTCGACGAGTCGGCCGCCGGAGATGACGATGGTTCACCGGTCTGGGTGCCTCGTCCCAGCGCCATCGAAGCGATTTCCGGACTGCCCTTCGACCGGTTGGACACCGCACAACTGCGGCAGGTCGAGGCATGGTTGGACGGCGCGATCGCAACGTGGCCCCGTCGACGCGGGCGTCGGGAACGAACGCGCGTCGATGGTAGGCGAATCGACCTGCGCGCCACATTGGCACGTTCCCGGTACACCGGATGGGAGCTGGCCGACGTTGTCTATCGCGGGGCGATGTGGCGCGATCGCCGCGTGGTGATGATCTGCGACGTGTCTGCGTCCATGCAGGCCTACACCAGCGCCTACCTGCACGTCATGCGTGTACTGACGCGATACGGACGCGGCGAGACCTTCGCGTTCGGCACCACGCTGACTCGGATGACGCCGATGCTGGCCCGCTCCTCGGTCGACGACGCCATCGAGAAGGCGAGTGCGCAGGTGACCGACCGATTCGGCGGAACCCGGATCGCGTCGAGCCTGCAGGCACTGGTCGCCTCCCGCCACGGGCAGACGCTGCGCGGAGCGATCTGCGTGATTGCCTCCGACGGTTGGGATTCTGACGATCCGGCGCATATGACACGCGCGATGGCGCGGATAACGCGCCGAACCTTCGCGGTGGTCTGGCTCAACCCGCGCGCCGGTGCCGACGGGTACGAGCCGCTCGTGGGCGGCATGGCTGCCGCCCTGCCGTACTGCGACCGCGTGCTCCCGGCGGCGACAGTCGCCGACCTCGCCGATCTGGTCACCGCGGTGACCGAGCTTCGCCGGCGATGAATGGTTCACGGACTCGATTCCACCAGGTGACGTCAATTCCACAGGGTGACATAGACCGCGGGCCGGAAGTTCTTCACCGGTACACCCGAACCGCGCAGCATGGCCTGGATCGCCCTCGGAGTGGTGACGAAGCGCATGAGTTCACCGGCCGTGCGGGTGGCGTCGTGGGCGAGGGTCGTCGCGCTCCAGGTGGCGCGCCGGTGCACACCCGCACCTGAGACGCGGGTGAGGCGCCCGGCGGCCAGATCGGAGTGCACCGCGAAGGTCAGCGCCAGCGTCAATCCGGTGCCGCGTTGGGTTTCCTCCCAGGCGGCGGCGTCGCTCTGGAAGATCCGCTGGGATTCCTCGGCGATGCCGAGATCGGCCAGCATCTCGGGAATGGCGCCGCGTTTTCCGGTGGCCGATGGGCCGAGATTCCAGGTGGCGTAGGCCAGTTCCTCCGGGCTCGCCCGCCGCTCGGTGAACCGATGGCTCGGGGCCGCCATCACCTCGATGTCATAGGTCAGGAACTCGCGGCTGCTCAGCGCCGGGACGGCCGCCGTCGTCTCCGATTCCAGCGGTGCCGGTCCGATGGCGATGTCGACGGCACGCGAGGCGAGCAGGGTGGCGAACTGATCTGGCGGCTGGACGGTGAGTTCCACCCCGAGGTCCTTTGCGCGGCGCGTGAACAGATCGATCAACCCGCCGGCGGCGTGCTCGGCGAACAGGCTCGACGCGGCGAGGCGAATTGTCCGCTGGCCACCGGCAGCGGCTTCGACTTCGCTGACCGTTTGGTCTTGCAGGCCCAGGATCTCCACTGCGCGCGCCGCGAGCCGCAAACCCCCAGGGGTGAACGCCAGTCCGGAATGTGTGCGTCGGAACAACTGGTCGCCCAGGCTCTTGCGTAGTTGGGCGACATGCATCGACACCGCCTGCTCGGTGAGGCCGAGTTCTGCTGCTGCTTGCTTGACCGACCCGGTCCGCACGATGGCGACGAATGCGCGCAGTTGGGCCGATGTCATGGACCCCATGGTATTTGAGGCCGCGCCGCGGTGAGCCGATCGATCGCGGCATGATCTGCCGCGAGTTGTCGGTGAATGCCGCTCCACATCACAAACGGGAATGATTACCATTAATGATTTGAAGGTCGATAACGAACGAGGCGGTCCGATGGTGACCGTGTGTGCCGGTCACCGATGCAGAGCGCTCTGGCAATTGCTCGACGAATCGTCGTCAGATCCCGACGATGTCATGCCCCAACGCACCTCGGATCAGCTCAAACACGCCATCAGGGACACCCCGCCGAGTGTCGAGAGGTTCCGCGGACGCTCCGCTCCGTTGTGATCAGGCCGCACGGCCGTCGATGACTGCACCCGTCTACCCGTTCACCGCCGTCCTTGGGTCCGGCGCCCTCAATGGAGGACTGTTGCAGACCGCCGTTGAGGCGGAGTCTCGATCCATTTGGCCGATGTGCGAGTTATCCCGACAGCGTGGCTTCTCAGTCACTGACGACTCGATAGCGGATCAACCGAGAGCTATTGAGCACCACCGCAACCGACGAGGCGTTGTGCAGGATCGCCGCGATGACAGGAGAGAGCGCGCCGCCCGCGCCCACGATGAGCCCGACCGCATTGACCGCGATCGACATCCCATAGTTTTGCCGAATCACGTCCACCGTGTGGCCGCCGAGATCGCGGATGTCGAGAAGTTTGCGGAGATCGTCACCCGCAAGGGCGATGTCGGCCGTCTCCACCGCGACATCGGTGCCGGCGAGACCCATCGCGATACCGACGTCGGCGGCAGCGAGGGCCGGTGCGTCGTTGACACCGTCACCGACCATGGCCACCACGTGTCCGCGGGCCTGGAGTTCGTGGACCAGCGCAAGCTTGTCGTCCGGAGTGACCTCGGCCGCCCACTGGTCGATGCCGAGTTGGCCGGCGATGGTCGCGGCAGTGACCGGATGGTCGCCGGTGAGCATGGCGATCTCCGTGACACCGTCGGCGCGCAGGGCGTCGAGGACGGCCCGCGCCTCCGGCCGCAACTCGTCGGACAGACTGACGAGGCCGACGAGTTGTCCGTCGACGGCGAGGAGGAGAGGGGTCTCGCTGGCGTGCCGCAGCTTGTCGACCCAGTCGAGGGCATCCTCGTTGATGGCGACGCCGTGATTCTCCAGCAGAGACGGGCTCCCCAGGAGCAGTTCGCGCCCATCGTCGGCTCGGGTGCGCATGCCGAGTCCGACGATCACCTCGCACTCTGCGTGGGTGGGAATCTCGATGCGGCGCTCTTCGGTCGATCGGATGACCGCCTCGGCCAGTGGGTGGCGTGAATGGATCTCCGAACTCGCGGCATAGGCGAGGATCTGTTCGGGTTGCCAGTCGTCGGAGAATGCCACCACATTGGTGACGATCGGTCGTCCCACGGTGAGCGTCCCGGTCTTGTCGAACACGACCGCGGAGATGCGGCTGGACTCCTCGAGGTGCGAGCCGCCCTTGATCAGGATGCCGCGGCGGGCGCCGTTGCCGATGGCACCACTGATCGCGGTCGGCGTGGACAGGCCAACCGCGCACGGGCAGGCGATCAGCAGCATGGTCATCGCCCGGCGCAGATCTCGAGTTGCCAGCAGTGTCAGCGCTGACAGCGCGAACGACGCGGGTACGAATCGGCGGGAGAAGTTCTCGCCGACCGTCTGGATCGGAGCGCGGTCTCGTTGCGCCTCCTCGACGCGGGTGATGATGCGGCCGATGGCGGTGTCGGGGCCGACGGCGTCTGCCTCCACGACGATGCGGCCCGTCATGACGACCGATCCGGCCTGTATCCGGTCGCCGGTGTGTTTGGCGACCGGCAGGTTCTCGCCGGTCAACGCCGATTGATCGACCACGGCTTCGCCATCGACGATGACGCCGTCGACGGCCACCGCGATCTGTTCGTGCACGACGACGTGATCGCCAACGTGCAGTGCGTCGATCGGTGTCTGAACCTCGGTGCCGTCGTCGAGGCGTACCCAAGCGGCGTCCTGGGTGCCGCGCAACAGATCGGATATCGCGCGCCGGGTTCTCCGCAGCGTGAGGTCCTGTAGGAACTCGCCGATGTTCAGCAGCCACAGCACCGTGAGCGCCACGACATTCTCCCGCAACAGCAGACTGGCGATCGTCGCCGCGGATACCAGCGCGTCGGTACCGGCACGGCCACCCCGCAGCGACCGCAGAGCGCCCTTGAGGAACGGGTATCCCGAGAAGATGGTGATCGCGGTCGCCGCGGTACGGGTCGTCGGTCCGAGGAACGGGGGATGGCGGAAGACGTACCGACGAACGCCGAGCAGTACCAGTGCGCCCGCGCCGATTCCCATGCGGAGGAGATCGCTGTTGGTGATCTCCGCCGAGTGCGGCGGGCGCTGGGGGACATGCTCGGGGTCGGTGAGGGCAGCGGCTTCGATCGCGTGCATGACGGCGGTACGGTCGGTTCCGTTCCGTAGCCAAACGACGACCGACGCCGTCCGCGGATACGCGTGAACGGCGCGCACACCGTGTACGTGCGCGACGCTCTCTTCGATCGCCACCGCCCGCTGGTCGCCGGTGTGGCGATCCGCGCAGCGCAGCCACGGCACGGTCATGCGGACTCGGCCGGCGGCATCGGAGCGAGTGGCGATGTGTCCCGTCGGATTGTCCAACGCTGTGGCGGTGGTCGTCGTGCTCACCCGGTCAGTGGTCGTGGTCGTGCGGGACTGCAGTACCGGGCGGTGTCGACTCCTCGCCTAGGCGACCTTTCGCCTCTGCCACGATGTCCGAGGTGTTCAGCCGGACCGATTCGGCAACCTCTTCGGCCTTGCGGGTGCCGCGAATGCCCCAGGTGGTGGCGATGACAGCGCCCTCGCGCAGCGGCGCCCGACGGACGACGGCGCGTGCAGCATCGTAGGCGGCGGCGCCGACCAAGCCGGTGGCGACGGTGGCGCCCGCTTTCGCGAGTAGTCCGTGGATCGACACTGAAGTTCTTCCTGCAGTATTCGTCGGCAAACAGACTTCCATACGACGTCATTCTTGTCGGAATCGTTTCCATTACAGCATGAGCGTCCGGCAATTCGGAAATCGTTGTCGATAAGGGGTAGCGTTGGTCTCGACGTCGCGTGATTGCCGTGGCGCTCAACCTGCCGGCGCCGCAACTGCTATACGTACCTGCGAGATATCGAACTGTGAACTGGGTCAATACAATTCGCTCGAAAGACTCTGCCGACGCCAGGGACGCTGCCTGGTCGCTGCTGCTGGTTGTCGCTGCTCTGGCAGTCACCGCGCTCGTGGTGGTTCACCTCAGCGCTTCGCCCGCTCAGCCGAGCGTGGACGAACGTTCCGCGCAGAGTAGCGACGATGCTGCGACCGGTCAGGTGTCGCCGATGGCGCAGGTTCTGAACTGTGAGGGCAACACTGATGCCCGATTGATCACAGTGAGTCTGAGCGAGCAGAGTCTTGCGCTGTGTGAACACGACAATCCCGTCGGATACTCACCGGTCACCACGGGCCGGGTGGCGCTCGGTGACGGAACGCCGCTGGGCACCTGGCACATCAACAGCCGCGAGACAGATCGGTTCCTGACCGGTCCGGACTATCGGGTCTTCGTCAACTATTGGCTGCCGTTCGTCGGTGACTACGGATTCCACGACTCGTCGTGGCAGGACTTCGCTTACGGCGATACAACCGCATACAAATCGCGCGTATCGCGCGGCTGCATACATGTACCGCGACCGGAGATGGACAAGCTGTACCAATGGGTTCGCATCGGGACGACGGTGACCATCGTCCCCTGATCGATGGCATCTCGCCGTTCGGGAGTCACAGGAGATACGTCCTTGTCATCGACTTCCACAACTCGAGGTGTGGGTCGGTGGTCGGATCGCGGCGGTCGATGAGATAGGTGGTGGCCACCCCACGCATGCTCGACAACAGCAGCGGGTACAGCTCGGGGTACCGCGGTCGGGAGGTCAGTTCGTCGCCGAGGAAACTGGCGACGGCGCTACGCACCGTCGGTCCCAGGCGCCGTTCCGTCGGCACCAGTGCGTTGCGGAGCTGCTCGTTGGTCCGTGCGGCGATCCACAGTTCCATCGATGCGACGAAATACGGTTGGTGAAACGTGGTCCAGCCCAGTTCGATCGCGGGCCCGATCCGTTCGGCGGGATCACTGGGCCAGTCCACCTGTTCGGGCATTTCCGCGATGCGGGTGCGTGCGAGATGATCGACGGCGGCCATCAGAAGGCTGTCTCGGGAGGGGTAATGATGCAGTAGCCGGCCCCGCGTCACACCTGCTTCGGCCTGAATCGCCAGTGTGCTGGTCTTGGCGTAGCCGCGTTCGACCAGTATGCGGAGCGCGGCATCGAGGATCTGGGACCGGGTGCGCTCACCGCGTGGCCGGGTGGCCGGGTGGTCGGTTGCGCGCGGCGAGGGATCCATGCCGCGAGTCTAGTGTCGACGCGGCGCGCTGTGCTGCGGCGTCAGACGTCGAGGACATGCGGTTGACCCGCGCGATAACGCTTGCGGTCTTCGTCCTTGAACGGATCGAGCATCGGCAACTCCCACAACGGGAAGACCGGCGCGGGCCGTGCGGGACTGTCGGCTGCCGCGAGGATCGCGTTGGTGGCTCGTCGACCGGATTCGTTGGCTCCCTCCATCGTCGCCAGATCGATGTTGGTCCGGACGTGGTCGCCGGCGATGAAGAAGTTCGGCAGCCGGGTGTGCGCGGTGGGACGATCCGCGTAGGAGCCGGCGGTGTTGACCATCAGCGGGGTGGCGTTCTGGATGGTCGGGGACCAGGTGATACCCGGGTCCAGCGACCAGCTGACCAGTTCCTCATCGCGCAGGATCGGCTTTCCGCCGGCGTTCATCGCCCGGCTCATCTGCGCCCACACCTCGCGCGCGATCTCCTTGCGGGTGCACTGTTTCGCGGTCTTGCCGTAGAGGATTCCGGGCTTCTCCCATTCGGAGATGTCGATGGACAGGCAGTCGCGCACCGTGCCGTCCCCGTAGGTCTTGGCGAAGTCGACATTCCACGGCTTCGCCTGGAACAGTCCCGTCAGCGCCCATGGGGTTCCGAGTGATGCGATGTGGCTTGGCGGTACCTCTGCCTCGCGCGACAGGAAGTACTGGATGCCGACCATCCAATCGTCTTGGAGACGACGGATTCCGGCCAGTGTTGGATCGGCACCCACGAGGTCGGGGGTGAGCAACGGCTTGAGGCGGTCGATGGGCATCGCCGCGACGAACCAGTCGGCGGTCACCGTGCTGCCGTCGCTCATGGCGGCGCCGGTGATGCGCCTGCCGGACACCTGGAATCGGCTGACGCCGGTTCCCATGGCGAATCGCACCCCACGCGACCGGAGGTAGGCGACCCACGGATCGATCCAGGTGTGGTTGGTCGGCCCGTTGAGGATCCGGTCGACGCCACCGTTGACCAGCTCCGCGTCGTACTGCCCGACCAGCCCGGTGGCGGAGGTGGCCAGCGCCAGGCCGATCTGGCCGATCGTGCGAGCAGACGCGGTGTGTGACTTCGCCGCGACCAGGGCACGTGTGAGTGCGCCCGCCAGGTAGGCGCGGTAGGCGGGCGACTTGCCGTCTGCTTTGACGAACTGCAGCCACGACTGCTTCTCCCACTGGCCCAGGCGTCGTTCCTCGCAACTGGTCGCGATGACGAGCTCGCGAGCCACGAAGTAGGCCAGCTCATGCGGCGGGATGTCCACCACGAACTTCAGACCGGTGGTCAGTGCGTTGCGCAGGTTCTCGAGGTTGACGATGTCGGCGGCATGGTCAACGAAACCCATGATCGAGGCGGGGGCCGACACCGGCGCGTACCCCGCGTCGTCGAATGCGACGACCGCGGCTTCGACGTTGACCAGGTGACGGTTCTTGACGTCGCCGCCACCGGCGAGCGGAATGCGCTCCATCGTGTCCGGAACATGTTGGTAGCAGCCTGGATAGAAGCGGAAGCCGTGTTCTCCCGGCAGATGGTGACGACCGCCGCGTGCGGTGTTCGGCACATCGTGGCTACGCGCCTTGCCGCCGAGGAAGGCGGGCTCGTACACGGTCACCCGGAATCCGCGTTCGATCAGTTCGTGCGCGGCCGCCAGCCCTGACATCCCGCCGCCGAAGATGGCCACCTCGCGGCCCTTGCTCTGGCCGACGCGCGGGACCGCTCGGGCCGACGGCACCGCCACATTCGGTAAGGCGACCGCGGTGCCGGCCAGCACCGCTGCGGCAGCCGCACCCGTGAGTGCGGAACGTCGATTGATGTCGTTTCGGTCGATGTCCATGGCCCCGTCCCTTGACAAACCAGTCAGTACTGACTGATGTGATTTCTACCACTCTTGGAGCGACCGTGGGACGAGTTGGCTAAACAGTCTCAAAAAAGTTGGTCGAGTGTCTCAGTGGGCGCGTGGTGCGTGTCGGACGAGGCCATTGGGAGCCACTCGACGGGAAACAGCGCCCACTCGACGGGAAACGGCGCCCAGTCAACGGGTCTGACTGAGGAAGGGCGCGACGAGGCCGGGGGAGACGGTGTCGATGACGTGTGCGGACGACTCGGGTGCGAGGTCGACCATCGCGTAGGCCTCGGTGCCGGCGGCGGTCGCCAGCACCAGCGTCTCGACGCCGCGGCGACGCTGGAACAACGATGCGCGCGAGGCCCAGCCGACGACACCGTCGCGGGCCACGGCGTAGCGATGACGCGCGACCCGCGGTGGGGCGACGACCACCGACCGATCAGTGATCCGGTATCCGAGATTGCGGTAGCGCACCACGCCGAGGCCGCTGCCGCCGATCGCAGCGGCGATGGCGACGGCCAGCCATGGCCAGGTCAGCGGGCCCGCGACGGCGGCGATCACCAGAACGGCGATCAGAGCGCCGCCGAGGAAGCCTCGGGTGAGGCGTCGCGACCGGGCCCCGGAACCGTGTCGGATCAGCGGCACCGTGAGTTCGTCGCCGTCGTGGGTCACCAGCCGGCCGACACGGATCGCTTCGTCGGCCGGTGCGGGTGGCAGCAACAGTGGGCTCTTGGACGAGCCGGTGGCGATGGCATGCAGACGTGCTCCATGCAGCGGCCGCATCAAGATCGGTTCGTGAAGGTGGACGCCGCGAATCCGTTCCTCATCGAGGCTGGTCGCGTTGGTCGTCAGGAGTCCGCGCCGAATCCGCAACGTCGCGTCGTCGCCGTTGCGGCTCAGATCGAAGTTCCAGTACCCGAGTACGTAGCCCGCGACCGACAGCACCGCACCAACGACGAGCACGGCCACGACTGCCGTCGTGACGAGCAGCGGTACCGGAATCGCGCGGAGCCGGTCGGCGGTGCTCTCGGCGATGTCGGCCCCACGTTCATAGAGGCCGGCCTCACCGGCGATCTGCGCGGCGAGCCCACCGACGGCGGCGGCCGCGGCGAGCCCTGCCATCGAGAACGGTGCATAGCGCAGCCAGGACAGCCGAAAGCGTGAGAGCTGCTGGGGAGCCGACACGCGATCGGAGGGTGTAGCGGTCTGGGCGCTGTCGCGCGCCGCGGTCGCCATCAGGGATTCGTGCAATCCGTGGGCTTCGGGTGCACCGATCGCGTTGAGTTCCACCACCGACGACTGCTTGTCACCGCCGGTACCGATCCGGACCTTCTGCAGGCCGAGGATGCGCAGCGGGAGCGATGCGGTGAGGTCCACGCTGCGCACGCGGTCCCGGCGGGCGGTGGCCACCTTCTTGGTCAGCCACCCGCTGCGCACCCGCACGTGTTCGTCGGTCACCTGATAGCGGGTCGTCAGCCACGGGACCAGGGCGACCACCACCACGGCGACGACGCCGAGCGCCAGCATGAGCAAAGGCGCGTTGCGGCCGGCGAAGACGATCGCCAGTGCCACCGGGATCAGCTGCGGCAGTTGCTCTACGGGGCGGACCGCCATCATCCAGGGGGACAGACGATGCCACTGGTCGTGGCGGTCGACGACGATGGCGCCGGGGTCAGGTCGCGTCATCGGTGTCGGCCTGCGTACGCGCGGTGAGGTCGGCGGCGGTGGTGCGTGCGACAGCTGAGTCGAGTCCGACGATACGGATGGTGCCCGCCGAGGATGCGGTGGTGACGGTAAGCGTGGCGAGGTTGAGCAACTGTTCGATCGGGCCGGCCGCCGTGTCGACGACCTGGATACGTGCGATCGGGATCATCACGCGCGACCGGGTGAACCATCCCGATTGGGTGTACACGGCCTCGTCACTGATCTCCCAACGGTGAAACCGATAGCGCCACATCGGTACGACCGTGACGTAGAACGCAGTGACCAGCGCACAGACGATCGCGGCGATGACGGCGATCAGCCGCACCTGATCGACGAGCGCCGCGACGATGACGCAGGCAGCGAGCAAGGGGAGCCCCGCCAACAGGGGCGTCATCCGCCACATCGTGATCGACCGTCGATCGACTCGGTGGGCGGGTTCGCGCAGGAGCAGCGCAGGGGTGTCAGCCATGTCATCGACAGTCTACGAACTCCGGTGCCCTACGCGTCTCAGCCGACCGACGTCGTGTCGACCGTGACCCAGGTCGGATGCTTCGCCGTTCGATCGTCACCGGATGAGCGACCACGCAGGCGCCGGATTACCCAGGGTGTGAGATGGGTGCGGACGAATCGTAGATCCTCCACGGCGCGACCGCGACCGGCAGCGGCGAGCGGTGGATCCGGGATCGGCACCGTGTGCACGCCGAGCGCAGCCAACAGCTGTGCGGCGACACGCTGATGGCCGACGGGGTTGAGATGGAGTCGATCGTCGGACCAGTACCCGGGTCGGCGGAGCTCGGCATCGTGGAAGAGATCGACGAACCTCACACCCATCTCCTCGGCGAGCGCCGCCGTCGCAATGGTCAGCGTCTCCCCGCGGGTCCGGATGGTGTCACCGAACGGCAGTCCGCCGGACGGGTCCGCGCCGGCGAGCAACAGCACGTCGATCCCGGCTTCGACGCAGCGGCGCACCGCGATCCTGGTCAGTTCGATCAGTCCGTCGGGATCGATACCGCGCCGCAACATGTCGTTGCCGCCGCCGTTGAACGTCATCAGCGTCGGCAGTGGATCGAGGGCCAGTGCCGCGTCGACCTGCTCGGTCGCGATCGGCGCCAACAACCGGCCACGGATCGCCAGATTCGCGTACTCGATGTGGCCATGGTGCAGGGCGAGCCCGTCGGCGACCAGATCTGCCCACCCCCGCGCCTGCTCGCCGACCAGCGCTCCGCCCAGACCTTCGGTGAAACTGTCGCCGACCGCGACGTATCGAACTGGATTCGTCTGCTGCCGCATGGTTTAGGTGACGGTGATGCCGCCGTCGACCGGGATGGTCTGCCCTGTCACGTACCCGGCGGCAGGTGAGGCCAGCCAGATGGCGGCGGCGGCCAGTTCCTCGCCTTGTCCGATGCGGCCGAGCAGGATGCGCGGTGCCTGGGAATCGATGTAGCCGTCTTGGTAGCTGTCGGTCATCTCGCTGGCGAAGAATCCGGGGGCGATGGCGTTGACCCGAATTCCCTTGCGTGAACCCCACTGCTGGGCGAGATCTCGGGTCAGCCCGATGACACCGGCCTTGCTGGCCGAGTACGCGGCCTGGGGGAGCCCGGCAGTGGTGAGTCCGAGGATGCTGGAGATGTTGATGATTGCGCTGCCCGGTTGCATGACGCGCGCACACGCCTGCGCCATCCAGTACGACCCGTTCAGGTTGATGTCGATGACCGATCGGAACTGATCGGGCGTCTCGCGGGTCGCCGGCACCGCCGTCCCGATACCAGCGTTGTTGATCAAGATGTCGACGTGGCCGAACGCCTCCATCGCGGCGTCGACGACGGCTTGGCATTGGTCGGGATCGGCGATGTCGGCGGGCACGCTGAGGGCTTTGCGGCCCCGTGCTTCCACTTCGGCGGCAGTGTCGGCCAACTTCTCGGCACGCCGTGCGGCGAGCACGATGTCGGCGCCCGCCTCGGCGAAGGCCTTGGCGAACGCCACCCCGAGCCCCGACGACGCGCCGGTCACGATCACGACCTTGTCGGTCACGTCGAACAGATCTGTTATAGACATGCAGTTCTCCTCAATCTCGTGGCGTGGCGTGGCGTGGCGGGCCCCGCTACAGCCAGGCCGGGTCGGTGTCCAGGGTGGTCCGGTCCAGTGCCGCGACCAACTCGAGCTGTGTGCGGGTCTTGGGCAGTTCGTAGCCGAAGAAATAGCGAGCCGCTGCGCGTTTGCCGTCATAAAAGTTCCCGGTCTTCGCGCCGACGGCCAGGAGCTGTTCGAGCCACATCCAGGCCACCACGATGTGGCCGGCGGCCTCGAGATAGGTGGTGGCGTTGGCCAGGGCGACGGCCGGATCGCCCGTCGACCAGGCGGCCGCCGTGGTCGCCACGAGGTGGTCGACGGCGGTGCGCAGCTGTTCGCCGAACGCTGCGGTGTCGGGCTCGGCGATGGCGCGATCGATGGTGGCGCCGACGGTGTCGGTCAGCAATGCCAACCCGGCACCATCGGCCATGACGACCTTGCGGCCCAACAGATCCAGGCCGTGAATGCCGTGGGTGCCCTCGTGGATCGGGTTCAGACGGTTGTCGCGGTAGTACTGCTCGACATCGAATTCCTTGGTGTAGCCGTACCCACCGTGCACCTGGATGGCCAGACTGTTGGCCTCCAGACACCACTGCGATGGCCAACTCTTGGCGATCGGGGTGAGTACGTCGAGCAGCAGGCCCGCGCGCGCTTGCTCCTCGTCGGAGCCGGTCTGTTGCAGATCGACGAGCTTGCTGCAGTACAGCTCCAGTGCCAGCGCGCCCTCCACATAGGACTTCTGCGCCAGCAGCATCCGCTTGACGTCGGAGTGCTCGACGATCGGTATCGGCTTGCTCGCCGGGTCCTTCTGATCGACCGGACGGCCCTGGGTGCGCACCTTGGCGTATTCGAGTGACGCCTGATAACCGGCGTATCCCAGTGCGGTGGCGAGGAATCCGACCCCGATGCGGGCCTCGTTCATCATCTTGAACATGTACGACAACCCGCGGTGTTCCGCGCCGACGAGGTATCCGACCGCGCCGGGAATGTCGGTCGGGGTGTGCGTTCCGTCGCCGAAGTTCAGCAGAGTGTTGGTGGTGGCGCGATTGCCCATCTTGTGATTGAGCCCGACGAGCGCCACGTCATTGCGGGTGCCGTCAGCGAGATACTTCGGCACGATGAACAGTGAGATGCCCTTCACGCCCGGTTCGCCGCCGGGTGCCTTGGCGAGCACGAGGTGCACGATGTTCTCCGACAGTTCGTGCTCACCGGCGGAGATCCACATCTTGGTACCGGTGATGCGGTAGGAGCCGTCGGACTGCGGCTGCGCCTTGGTGGTGATGTCGGCCAGCGACGATCCAGCCTGCGGTTCCGACAGGCACATGGTCCCGAAGAAGCGGCCCTCGACCATCGGTCGCACCCAGGTGTCGATCTGCTCGGGGGTGCCGTATTCGGCGAGCAGGTTCGCGTTGCCGACGGTGAGGAATGCGTAGGACGACATCGCCGCATTGGCGGCCTGGAACCAGGCGCTCGAGGCACGACTGATCACCGTGGGCAACTGCATCCCGCCCAGTGCCTCGTCGAAGGAGCCTGCGGTGAGGCCGGCCTTGACGAACTCGGCGATGCCGGAGGTGATCTCGGCCGGCAACACGACCTTGCCGTCCTCACCTACGTAGGGTTCGTGCTGGTCGCCGAGCTTGTTCACCGGGGCGAAGCGCTTGGTGGCGAGGTCTTCGCTGAGCTCGAGCACCGCGTCGAACGTCTCCCGGGAGTGCTCCTGAAAACGAGTGCGAGCGGTGAGGGCCTCGGCGTCGAGCCACTCGTAGAGCAGGAACTCGAGATCGCGACGGGAGAGTGGTGCGGCCATGATGCTCCTTCGTTGGCTAAGCGATCGCTCATCTCCTAAGCGCTCGCTTATGATGCATCGTACAGTGCGATGAGGTCAACAAGGCCCTTGATCGAGTGAGGTGCGAGATGCCGGTGACGACGCGGGACTCTGCGGCCGCCGAACGGATTCGTCAGGCCGCCATCGCATCGTTCGCCGAGGTGGGCTACGGCGGGACGTCGACGCGGCAGATCGCCAAACGGCTGAACATGAGCGCCGCGGCGATGTACCCGCACTACAAGTCGAAGGAAGAGCTGCTCTACGCCATCGCAATGGATGGTCATCAGGGCGTTTTGTCGGCACTGCGCAAGGCCGACAACGACTCGCTGCCTGCGGCCGAACGGCTGCGGATCGTGATCGAGGAGTTCACCCGCTGGCAGGCCGAGCATCACGAACTGGCCAAGGTCGTGCAATACGAACTGCATGGCCTCACTCGCGAGCACTATCGGACGATCACCGCGATCCGCCGCGAAACCTCCGACGTGCTGGCCGCGATCGTGCATCGCGGGATCGACTCCGGTGAGTTCACCGTTACCGCGGCGGACGATGTAGTGCTGGCCCTGTCGTCGTTGTGTGTCGACGTGTGCCGGTGGTTCCCGTCGCGCACTCACCAGGATCCGGTGGAGCTCGGTGCAGCCTACGGGGAGCTTGCGGTCCGTATGGTGCGGTGATCGCCACGCGCATACGGTTTTCGGGCAATGTGGCCGCCGGCGCAAGGTGTCGCGTATCGCGCACCACCCTGGTTGGCGTGCAACTGTGGTGGCCGTCGGGTACGCGACACCGTTGCGGCGCCGTTGTTTCACGCTATGGAGTTTTCAAGGGACGGTTGCGGTCCCGACCGGGGTCGGGTGCGTGGGAAGACTGTGACTGCGTCGCTCAGGCGGCGGCGGGTAGGTTGTCGAGGTTGAGGGTGCGTCGGTTGTAGGCCGGTATCGGCCGACGTGTGGGGTCGACAGCGACGGGTGGGAGGAGCCAGGGATGTCGGTCGTGGCCCATGATCACTTCCCACCCGTTGTGGTGGATGTCGGCATGGCACGACGGGCACAGCAGACAGCCGTTGTCCAACACCGTGATTCCACCATCAGCCCAATGCACGAGGTGATGGCCCTGGCAGCGGGAGGCCGCCACACCGCATTTGATGCAACACTCGTCGCGTTTGTGCAACGCTTTACGCAGATGGGCTGGGAACAGGCGTTTGTCTTTACTCATCTCCATCGGCACCGCCTCACCATCGACGATCGCGACCGTCGCGGTGCTGTCACACGTCAACGTGCGCAGCATGGCTTCGGTGATCGACCCCAGGAACGGTAGTTCGGCCAGGTCAGGAGTATCGGCGGGCACCGACACCAGCAGTTGGTGACGGGGTGCGGAGGCCGCATCACCGCTGCGGGCAGCGATATCCAAGAGCGCTTCGAGGGCGTCGGCATGCCGGCGCTCGGGGCCGCGGGCGTCGGGTGAGCCGTCGGGTTCAGGGCGGGGTGCCGCCAACTCTTCCATTGCGGCCGAGAATTTTTCGCCGACTTCGGTGTTGAGGTCGGCGCGCACTTGCAGGCGTCCGTCACCGTCGACATCGTGGGTGAGCGTGTTGAGGTTGCGGTCCTCGGATGCCGGTAGCCCACCGGTGTCGGCGGCGGCCACCTGGTTGCCCAGACGACGCGCACGTTTCACGATGTCGGCGGGGGTGGCGCCGGAAAAGAATTGCGCGAGAAGTTCGGTCACGATATTTAGACGCGCCACATCGTCGAGCGGTTCCGCCGATCTTTTCCCGACATGCTCGACCCCTTTACCCACCGCATCCACATGTTCGGCAGAGATCGCCCCGTCGGCGGCATGCGCGGCCAGAGTGGGCAGGTGCTCGCGTGCTGTAGCGATACGGATCAGACGGGAGGCGACCGCCGGTGCCAGCCCCATCACGATCAACAACTCACTGAGTTTGCGGCCGTGGTCGCGGGCCACACCGAGTCGGTCGAGATGGCCGACCACCGTCGCGGCGTGATGGTCGATCAGATTACGCAACGTGACCAGAGCGGTCATCGCATCAAACGCTGCCCGCCCCGACATGTCGTCGTCGAAGCGCAGCTCACGCAGTGAATCAGTAATGGATGTGAGATCCCCCGAAGTTCTCATGATTCCAAGGTAATCGAAAGAATGTTCGACGTCAAGGAAGTCCTGGTGAGAATTAGTCTGCGACAGAACGTTTGGATGGGCGCGCAGTGAAAAATGCTGTTTTCATTGGACTTTGGTAAACAGGAGTCACAGGAGTTACGCGTTGTGGGTAGAAATCACCGTGAGAAGACAATTCGCCCGAACGTGCGGCAAGTTCGGCTGGATAAGCACTCGACGGCATCAACCACTGACGGCACCGTCGGTCACATCAGCTCCGATGGGCCGGCGGAGTAAGACCCCGATGGCAGCAGCGGATCGTTCATCCGGGGTGCGTATTGGTCGAAATAGACGCGCGCGATCAGTTCGCGGCGGCTGCGCACGCCCGCCTTGTCGAAGATCGACTTGAGATGATCCTGGACGGTATAGGCGGATACGTGCAGCGTTGTGGCGATGTCCTTGGTTGCGACCCCCTGCAGCACCATCTGGGTGACGTCGCGCTCGCGCGACGTGAGGCCGAAGGCGGCTACCACGAGTGGCACGATCTCCGGCGGCCGTGCCTCCTCGATGGTGACCACCACCTCGCCTACGCGATCGACGGTGCTCGACAAGGGCGAGGCGTGCACGAGAAGCCACATGCCCGATGCGCCGCGTACCCGCAGCCTCGGTGGGACATCGGATTCGCCCCGCCCGTACCGGCGTGCGGCGCTCACCAGGCCGGTGATCACCGACGTCGCGGCACCACTGTTCGCCCCGGACAGCAGATCGGCCACCCGCTCCTCGGCGCCAGCGCTCATCTGGATCATCTGATTGGAACTGTCGACGATGAGTACGCAGGGTCCTGAGGGCGTCGTCTGTGGCTCCGCGACGATGCTCGCGAGCAAACCCGTGCGGACGCCCCGCGCGAGCGGCTGTGACAACGTCCGCAGGAATTCGATCTCGCTCGGGATGAACGGCTTCTCGTCGAGCTCGCGGAAGAAGGCGATGCCACCCCACACCTGGTCGCCGTCACGCAGGATGAGCCGCGCTTCGTCGGTGAAGTCATAGTGCGGCCGCATGAACTCGTGCATGCGGGGTGAATCCTGGGTTCGGCCCGCCGTCAGGTCGTGCATGCCGACGGCATCGACACCGGCGCGGGCGAGCTGCCGAAACGACGAACACTCCGGTGCCCCGTACTCCCGCAGTCCCCACTCGTCGTCGTGCTCGTTGCGCCCCAACAGGTTTCCGTACTTGCGGGTGCTGGTCAGCAGCAGAGTGTTGGGATCCACGGTCGCCATACACGCCGCCGCGTGCGGTACGGCGCGAATCAGCGAACCGATCGCCTCACCGAGAAAGTCGCCGACGTCGAGACCGGCGCGGGCGAGTACGTCGACATCGCTGCGTACGCGCTCGGCAGTCAGACTCGTCGTCATGAAAAGATTCTCCGTTTTCGCAGGTCATCTGTCTATCCCAGATCTTTGGGAGACCCCGCGGCGAGGGTGCGCGGTGCACCCCCGCCGTCAGTGTGTGATCAGCCGATCCGGGTGAACATCCCCGCGGGGTCGTGGCGACGTCGGATCTCCTCGAGCCGCGACCAGTCGGCGGCCGTCCAGAGTGTGGACAGCTCGGC
This sequence comes from Gordonia aquimaris, assembly GCF_026262595.1. NCBI lineage: Bacteria > Bacillati > Actinomycetota > Actinomycetes > Mycobacteriales > Gordoniaceae > Gordonia > Gordonia aquimaris. The sequence goes on from NZ_JAPKFM010000014.1 coordinate 51,215, forward strand.
GGCCGGGGTCTGGCCCGCGAAGTTGAGCAGGCCGTCGCTCGCCCACGGGGAGAGGGCGCCGTTGACGGCAGCGACGTGGGACCCTGCCTGATCGCCCAGCGGTCCCGCGGGTACCCCGATCGCCATGACGCAATACCGGGCTGCACGCCCGGTCACCGCGTTGGGCACGCCCTGCGGCGAGGCGAGCGCACCGCCGAGCAGCCGGATCTCGACGATGGCCAGCGGACTCGCGACCTGCGGGCCGGCGACGGCCAACACCGCGTCGACGGCCTCGGCCGGTAGATCACGGATACCGCATCCGCGCTCGACGCTCGGTAGCGGACCGGGCGGGTCCATGTGCACCGCGTCGAGGGCAGCCGTCGGCAGGACGTCGACGTTGCTCAACAGCACCGGTCCGGCGGACATCATCGGCGCCAGCATCTGCGTACCCACGGCGGGATCGCCGGTGTAGGTGAAGCGCAGGTGTACGACAGTTTGTCCCTGCAACGGTGGTGGCAGATTCGGATCCGGTGGGAGCCGCACGATGGCCACCGACGACCCGGCGGTGTCCGGCAAGGTGGGCGCCCAGTCGCGCCACGCGTGCAGCACCTGCTCGGCCGCATCCCCGCCGAAGAAGACACCACCTCCGTAGATGGTGGCCAGATCGACCAGATCGAATTCGATCGCGGTGACGATGCCGCATCCGTCGCGGCCTCCGAGCAGTGCCCAGAACAGGTCGGAACCCGCACCCGCGTCGACCGTCCGGATGACACCGTCGGCGGTCACCAGTTCGATACGTCGTACCCGGTCGGCGGCGAAGCCGAATTGCCGTCCCAGCGGGCTGAGTCCACCACCGAGCGTGTAGCCGACGATGCCCACTGATGACGACGACCCGGCCAGCCCGGTCAGCCCGTGCGGTGCCGTTGCGGTGGCGAGATCGCGCCACCGGACCCCGGCGGCGACCCGGGCGGTCTTGGCCGCGGCGTCGACCTGGATGTCGGTCATGCGGGAGGTGGTGATGGTCAGGTGGCCACGGCCGGAGATGGCGGGCCCGTGTCCGGTGGCCCGGACGCCCACACGCAGTCCGTTGGCGCGGGCATAGCGCACTGCCTCGGCGACGTCGGCCGGCGACGTCGCGCCCACGACGACGGCCGGCGCGGGTGTGGCGGCCGCGTTGAAACCGGCCAGTTCGGTGGGGTAGTCGGCGTCGTCGGGGGTGAGCACCGGGCCGGCGACGGCCGCGTCGAGTTTTGTGACGTCGAGGGGACCGGCGGGCGGGATGTGTTCTTCGGGGGTGGTGATGGACATGGTTTCTCCTTGGATGAATCGGTGTTGCGTTGATGAGTTACGTTGGGGGACCGTGGTTGCGGTGAGAGGGCCGCACAACGGGATTGGGACGACGAAACTCAGCGCCCCGCCTGCACCGCGATCTCGACGGCGAGACCGGGTAGCGCGAGGGCGGTGACCCCGACCAGGGCGGCCGGCGGGGTGGCGCCGTGTACGTCGAGTCGTTCGGTGAGCGCCTCATACGCGGCCAGGGTGGCTGCGACGTCGGTGGTGTAGATGGTCATCATGAAGACGTCGGCGAGGGTCATCTGCGCCGAAGCGAGGATCTCTTCGATGTGGTGGACCGCAAGCGACAGTTGGGCCGCCACGTCGCCCTCGTGCACGACGGTGCCATCGTCGGCGACAGAAGCCTGCCCGGCAATGCTCAGCACTTGGCTGGGGGCAGGTCGCAACTGGGCGTGGTCGAAGCGGAACGGGGCGTTCCAGGTCGTCGGGTTGATGGCAACGATGGTGTCGGTTGGTGTGTTCATGGTTATGAGCCTGGCTCGTCGCCGCCACGTTGCCCATCCCGATCAACCGGGGAATCGCGCACCCAGAAACCTGGGGGTCGGTCATCCGACCGACCCCCAGGTCACCGACTCAGCGCTCGCGCGACACGGTGTCCCACGACATCTCGCCGTGGTCCGAACCCAATCCTGTTGCCACGATTCCGGCCACCGCGCAACCGATCTCGGCCGACTCGAGCAGGGAGAGTCCGTGTACGCGCGCGGCGAGGAAACCGGCCGAGAAAGCGTCGCCGCAGCCGCTCGTGTCCACGACGTCGACATCGTGTGCGGCTGCGTGGTCGGTGGTCTCGGCGGTAACCACATAGGCGCCGTCTGCGCCGGCGGTCGGTGCCACGGTTGCGACGCCGCGATCGATCAGCCGGCGACAGGCGGCCACCAGATCGCTCTCGCCGGTCAGTCCACGTATCTGGTCGTCGTTGGGCAACAGGTAGTCGAGGTGGGGCAGCACCGGTTCGAGCCAGGCGAGGACACCCGGATCGCCGTCGGTGAGGATGTCGGCGGACACGGTGACACCGGTTGCGCGGATGTCGGCGAGCAGCGGCGCCAGCTCCGGCGGGTTGAGCAGTTCGGGAGCACCTACGTGGACGTGATCGACCGTGGTCAGCAGGTCGCGAGGTGCATCGGGAAGGGGGTAGGCGAGGTTGGCGCCCGGAACATGCAGCGCCGGCCGGTCACCGTTGCTGCGAATGGGCAGCACGCTCATCGAGGTCGGCTGGGCGACGGCCACCAGGTGGTCGGTGTGCACGCCGAACCGTCCGAGCATCATCCTCAGCATGCCGGCGGGGTCGTCGTCGCCGACCGCGCCTACGGTGTGGACCTCGACGCCCAGTTTGGCCAGGGTGATCGCGGTGCCGCCGGCCGGGCCGGCCGCCGACATCCGGATACTCTGCACCAGCACGGCACCCTGACCGTCCGGGATCTCATCGACCGGTTGTGCCAGCACGTCGAGAACATGCGCGCCGAGCGTCGCTATCCTCATGTCTTCCTCCCGGGAAATGGTGAGTACTGTCGTTGCAGCGCCGTGGCGATCACCTCGACGACCTCGTCGGAGGTAAGGGATGCCGGCGTCGCCACCGCAGCCGAACGCAGGTAGATGTCGGCCAGCCAATCGACGAGTTCGATACGCTCGCAGGCCATGTCGATGTCATCGCCATAGGCGACCGATCCGTGGTTGCGCATCAGCGCCGCAGTCCGGTCGATTAACGCGGCGGCCACCGCGTCGCCGAGTGCCTCGCTGCCGAAGACCGCGTAGGCGGCCACCCGGACCGACCCGCCGGTCAACGCCGCCGTGTAGTGGACCACCGGCAACTCGTCGACGATGTTGGCCACCGCGATCGACGCCACCGGGTGGGCATGGGCGACCGCGCGTGCCGTTGTGCGCCGGTAGATGTCGAGGTGGATTCGCAGTTCCGACGTCGGGCGGTGGACGGTGTCCTCGACGACCGTACCGTCGAGATCGACGAGGACCATGTGGTCGGCGGTGACGTCGGCCAATCGGCAGCCCGACGGCGTCAAGATCACGGTGTCGCCACACCGGATCGACAGGTTGCCACCGGTACCGTGTGTCATCCCGGTCCGGTGCAGCCGGTGCGCTGCAGCGGCCAAGGCGGTGCGTTCGTCTACGAAGGACAGCGGCCCGGACGGGTCGTGGCCGGAGGATGCATCGCTGGGGGACACGTCGGTGAGCGTACGCGACCGGTGTCGGTCGAACAGCCGAAGTCGTGGTGGCGACGAGTGCTCGGCGGTCCTTCGAACGAACGAAACCCCGTCGAGCCGGAACCCCGACGCCTGCCGGTGCGTCCAAACTTCGTGGGGATCGACGATGGGAGCGTGATGCGGGGAGAACGTCTCACCGATCTACGACAGCTGATCAGGTCGCGACTGGCGCCGGGGTTCACCGACCTCGACGAGGTCGAGTCCGACGCGCGCGATTGGGCCGAGGACAACGGTGCGTCGGCCGACGAGGTGACCGCCGAGGTACGACGAATGTGGGTCGCCCGACGTGCGGACGAGGCTGCGTGGAACGACACCGGTGACTTCGGCCGGTTGAGTGCCGCGTTCGCCGAACTCGATGCCGCAGGCGTCCTGGCCCGGATGAACTTCGCCTGCTGCGCGCGCTGTGCGACTGCGCTCATCGACGCCGAACGCACCCCGGCGCCCGAGCGCGACGACTGGTACAAGTTTCGTGAGTGGGCCTATGTCTTCTTCGCCGAGGCCGACGCAGGCCACATCGCCGACGACGACCCTGTTCTGTCCCTGTCCTACAGCGGTTTCCGGCCGCACGAATCCGTATCGGAATCGGTACTGGATGCGATGTCGGACGGCGACACCGACGCCGAACACCTCGCCTACGAGCAGACCGAGACGATGTTGGCCGAACAGATCGTCGCAGTGCTGCGCAGCCACGACCTCGAGGTGATCTGGTCGGGCGGACATCATGACCGGATCGATGTGCGGATCGGTGCCTGGCGCAAGCCGTTGCCGGGTGCGCCCGAGTAGGCAGAGCGCCGGGTGCGCACAGCGGTGGGTGGTGCCACCGCCATCCGAGCTGTCACACGTCGATGCCGAATTCCTTGATCTTGCGGTAGATCGTGGCGCGTGAGATACCCAGCGCGGCAGCGGCGGCCGGTTTGTGCCCACCGTTTTCCTCTAGGCTTCGGATGATCGCGTCGCGTTCCATGGCCTCGATCCGGGTGAGCGTGTGTCGACTGAGGGCGCGGCACGTCGGCGGAAGCTGGTTCACGTCGATGACACCGGATCGTTGGTGGGTGACGATCTGGCGCAGGATCTGCCGGAGTTCGGCGACGTTTCCGGGCCAGCTGTACTTGGTGAGCTGACGCATGGCCGCCGACGACACCGTCAGCTCGCGTCCGCGGGTGAGTTGCCGCAGCAGCGCCGGGATCAGGTCGTGCAGATCTTCGATGCGATGGCGCAGTGGCGGGATGGGCACCGTGTGGGTGAAGAACGGGAGCAGGATGGCCGCGGCATCCGCGTCGTGCAGTGCATCGACGGTCACATCGCCGACTGTCACCCCCACCCAGCCGGCCCCTTCGCGGCCCTGCAGCATGTCGGCGATCGTGGCCAACGTGTCGCCGTCGAGCGTGTCGATGTCGCGCAGTATCACGCTGAAGTCGTCCCGGTCGAGTTCGCTGTCGAGGGCGTCGAGGGACTCCGGTATCTGGAGATCGGCCGCCGCAAACACCCGAACGTTGCCCCGGGTCAGGGCGGCTCCGGCGCGCAGCACAGTGGATCGTCCGGTGCCGGTCTCGCCGGACACGGCGAGCCAGTCACCCGCGCGGAGGTAGCGGACCACCCGATCACAGGACTGATGCCACGACGAACTACGCCCCACGACGCCGGGCAACGCCGAGCCGCGGCGCCGGGCCATGGGCGGTTCTGTGTGTTTGCCGGTATCGATCAGGTGCACGTGGAAGATGGCCATTCCCGCTGTTTCATCCCAGAACTCTGGGATCGGTGACAGTCGCGCGACCCGCCCGCTGGCCATCGTGCCGACCCGGCGCGATGCCGTGGTGTCGAGCGTCTGATCGACGGCGTGCTCGAGCAGCGAGATCTGATCTTGGGGATCGATGGCCAGCCGCAACCGCCGATTCATCAGCACGACCTCGCCCGCGATGGCCAACACCATCATCTGCGGTGCACGTCGACAGGTGGTCAGGTATGCGTTCAGCAGCCGCGACTCGCGTTCGCTCGCCTGGGACAGCATCCGCTGTTCGATCTGTGCCGTCGCCGACTTCGCGAGCGACAGCAACAACGGGCCGCCGTCGTCGGCGAGTCCGGTGAGATCGAGCGCACCCACACACGTCCCGGACACGGGGTGCACGATCGGCACCCCTGCGCAGGACAGGTCGGCGAGGACCCCGGCGTAATGCTCGGAGCCGCGGACCAGGGTGGCCTGCCGATTCTCCAGTGCGGTCCCGATCCCGTTGGTGCCGGCGTGTTCCTCGCGGTAGCTGTAGCCGGGGGCCAGACTCACCTCGTCGAGCCTGCGCTCGAGCGGCCGATGTGCCGTGGCCCGCGACAGCACGACCCCATCCGCGGAGGTCAGGATGATGCTGACCGGTTCGGCGGACAGGTCGTCGGCGAGCTGTCGGATGACTGGACGGGCCGCGCTGACCAGCGGACTCTCCAGGTTCGGTTCGCGCACGAACGGTAGTTCCAGACGATCGGCGTGCACGTTGAAGTCACGCGATCGGCGCCACGACGTCGAGATGCTCTCGCGTACCCCGACCGGCATGTTGTCGTCGGACAGGAATCGCTCCCGTGCCGCAGCGACCGCGGTCGGTGGTTTCGGTGATGTCGGCTGAAATCCCACAGACAAACAAACTCCTCTGTGATGTGGACCGCGCTGTGATGCGGATCTCACACCGGTTCGAGTCTAACGTCTCGCGCACCGCACAGAACCCTGGTTATGCGGTCATCGTGGCGAGGAGGGCCGGCCGCGATCAACGCCGCGAACGCACTCGTCCGGATCGCGGCCGGCCCAGTTCAGGGGAGGCCCGCGCGGGGCCCGCCGGTCAGTAGATGTTCGACGGCCGCACCATCCCTTCGGCCAGGTCGCCGAAGCCGGGCGCATCGATCGCGCCGGGATGGGTGAGCACCTCCTCCACCACTGCGGTCTCGGTGGTGATCAACAGCGCCGCGATGGATGCGGCGCTCTCCAGTGCTGCCCGCGTCACCTTGCACGGGTCGATCACACCTTCGTCGAACATGTCGCCGTACCCACCGGTCAGCGCGTTGAAGCCGTGCCCGATGGGCAGTCCGGTCACTACACGCACCACCTCGTCCCCGTCGAATCCGGCGTTCATGGCGATCCAGCGCAGCGGTTCGGCGAGTGAGCGCCGCACCACGTCGATGCCGACCGCTTCGTCGGCGACCGCTTCGGCACCCACCGGGTCGCCATCGGTGGTCAATGCCTCCAGCGCGCGATGGGCTTGGGCGAGGGCCGTGCCGCCGCCGGACACGATGCCTGCCTCCACGGCTGCTCGCGTCGCGGCCAGTGCGTCCTCGACGCGGAGCATGCGTTCCTTGAGTTCGACGCTGGTGACGCCGCCGACCCGGATGACGGCCACCCGGCCGGTCAGCCGCGCGATCCGCAGTTCGAGGGCGTCGCGGTCGGCATCGATACGGGCCCGACCGAACTGTGCCTCGAGCTGCCCGACTCGTGCGTCGACCATCGACTGGTCGCCATGCGCGCCGACGATCGTGGTCTCGTTCTCGGTGACCGTGACCCGGTCGCAGGTGCCCAGAAGCTCGAGCGAAACCTCCGAGAGCTCGAGTCCGGTGTCCTTGGCGATCACCTGCCCGCCGAGCGCTATCGCGAGGTCCTCGAGTTCGGCGACCCGCCGGTGTCCGAAACCGGGGGCTCGCACCACCACCGATTGCATCGTCTTGTGCATGTTGCCGCCGACCAGCAGTTGCAGGGCAGGACCGTCGACCTCCTCGGCCAGGACCAGCAGCGGCCGGTCGGCACGCTTGGCCGACTCGACGGCGGGCATGATCTCCTGCACCGAGGTGATCTTCTTGTTCGTCAGCAGCACGACCGGGTTGTCGAGGACGGCCTCCATGCGTTCGTGGTCGGTGACCATGTAGCCGGAGATGTAGCCGTGGTCGAACTCGATCCCGTCGACCACGTCGACGGACAGTCCGAGGGCGTCGCTCTCCTCGGTGGTGATCACACCGGTGCGGCCGACATGCTCGACAGCCGACGCGATCACTGCCCCGATGACCTCGTCGTCGCTGGCGGCCAGACTGGCGATCCGTTCGAGATCGGCCCGGCCGCCGATCTGCACGGCCTGATCGGTCAGCGCGTCGATCACGGCGGCGACCGCTCGTTCGATACCGCGGCGGACGCGCATCGGGTTGGCGCCCTGATCGACGGCACGTAGGCCTTCGCGGACCATGGCCTGCGCCAGCACCGTGGCGGTGGTGGTGCCGTCGCCGACCACCCCGTTGGTCTTCATGGCGACTTCTTTGACCAACTGGGCGCCCATGTTGGCGAAGGGATCTCGCAGTTGGATCTCCCGGGCGATGGTGACCCCGTCGTTGGTGATGGTGGGTGGGCCGGTGAGCTTCTCGAGGACCGCGTTGCGGCCCTTGGGTCCGAGGGTCACCTTGACTGCGTCTGCCAGGGCGTTGACGCCCCGTTCCAGCCGTAGCCGCGCTTCGGCGTTGTAGCGCAACTCTTTGGCCATGGTGTCACTGCCTTTCGTGATTTGTTTTGGGAATCAGGGGATGAGAATGGCGCGACCACGTACTCGGCCGGCGTCGAGGTCGTCGATCGCCTGCTGATAGTCGTCGAGGGCATATTTGGTCGTGTGTAGCGTGACCTTGCCCTGGGCGGCCAGGGTCATCAGCTCGGTCAGGTCGTTGTAGGACCCCACGAGATTGCCGATGAAGTTGATCTCCGTGGAGATGACGTCGATGGTGGGGACGTCGATGTTCTCGCCGTATCCGACGACGAAATAGTTGCCGGCGCGACGCAACATCGCGATACCTTCCGCGGTGGCGCCGCCCTCGCCGACGAAGTCCAGCACTGCTTCGGCACCGTGACCGCCGGTCATCTCGAGGATCTGCTGCACATGTGTGCCGTCGGCGACAATGCCGTGATGCGCCCCGACCTCGACCGCCAATTCCACTGCGGCCGGGTTGCGGTCGACGACGACGATGGTGACTCCCGAGATGGCGTCGAGCACCTGGATGCCGATGTGGCCCAGACCACCCGCACCGATCACCACACAGGTGTCGCCGGGCCGGGTCATGCGCGCGACCTTCGCCGCGGCGTGGTAGGCGGTGAGGCCGGCATCGGCCAGTGCCGCCACATCCGACGGCTGCAGTGAGTCGTTGATGCGGACGACACTGCGTGCGGTTGTCTTCAGATACTCGGCGTAGCCACCGTCGGTGTCGATTCCAGGGAAATCGCTGTTCTCACAATGGACGTCGTCGCCATCGCGGCAGGCCCGACACAATCCGCAGGTGATGAGCGGGTGCAGGATGACGGTGTCGCCGACGGCCACATTGGTGACGGCATCACCGACCGCATGCACCCAACCGGCGTTCTCGTGGCCGATCGTGTACGGCAACGTCACTTGGCTCTTCTCGGCCCACTGGCCTTCCAGGATGTGCAGATCGGTGCGGCACACCCCGGCCCCGCCGATCTTCACGATCACATCGAGGGGGCCGGTGATCTCCGGATCGGGGATGTCGGTGAGCTGTAGCTTGTCGTGGTATCCGACCACCTGGACGGCTTTCATGATGTTCTCCTCGGCGATCGCAGGTCGGTGATGACCGGGCCGCTGCGGCCATCGCAGTCGGTGTCGTCGGCGTATCGTGTGGCCAACAGGCCTCGGCAGAAATGCCCGTTGCCCTCGATGGAGATCCGGACCGATCGGGCGAAGCGCAGGGCCATGGCGATGTCGTCGCGTGCGACGGGATGGCCGTCGTCATCGACGAGGACAAGACTGTTGGGGCACAGGCTCAGCCCAGCGTTCACCCGACGGCGTAGCAGCGCGGCTTTCGCCGGCCCCGGCGGCAGATCCCGCACCGTGAGATGCCCTAGGTCGGCGATGGTGACCTCGCCGGACGCCAGCAGCGCGGATACGCAGCGCTCCATGGCGGCGGTGTGTGCCTTGCGGACGAAGATTTCCCGTAGCTCGTCGAGGCTGTCGTCGGCCTCCGCTCCGAAAGTCCCCACATAGCCCGCCTCCGCGGCCAGACCTGCGTTGATCTTGTCGCTGTCGTGGTGGTCGTCGAGTAGCACACGGACCAGTCCGATGTCGTCGATCTGATGCAATGCGTCCTGTGCGTCGGAGGCCATCAGATAGGCGAAATTGGGTGAGCAGAACGACGTGGGAAGCCGTAGGTGCACGGTGACGCCGTCGTCGTCGATCAGGATGGAGCGGACGAAGTTGAGGTCGGTGATCGGTTCGTCGAGCTCGGGATCGACCACCGTGCCCAGCGCGGCGAGGACGGCGTCGGTGACCGTGGTGGTCACCGGCCCGTCGGCCACCGCGGTCATGCGCTCACCGCGTCTTTGGCGCCGGCTGCGACTTCCACACCGGGGTCTGCGGCATCGGTGGGAATTCGCAACTCCTCTGGCACTTCGATGTTGGGATACAACGCGGCCGCGTTGAGGCCCAGGATCTTCTTCTTCTGTTCGACGGTGATGGGCGCGTATTCCGTCATGTCCTCAGGGATCTGGAAGTCGACGAATCGCTCGACCAGCCACTGCGGGGTCCACAGCGCGTAGTCGGAGGCGAACAGGATCTTGTCTTCGCCGATCCAGTAGAGGAGTTCGCCGATGATCTGGGCGAAGTAGCGCGGTCGGGTGTGGATGAACGGGATGGCAACGGCCAGGCCGCCGTACACGTTCGACTCCTGGGTGGCGATCCAGCAGAAGTCCTCCAACCGGGGCAGACCGACGTGTTCGATGATGAAGTTCAGGTCGAGATAGTCGGTGGCCACCTTGTCGACGTCGGCGACGTCGAAGGCATCGCGATCCAGCGGCCGGATGGTTGGCCCCTTGTGCACGTGGACGTTCTTGATGCCCAGCTCGATACATTCTTCGAGGTACCGTCGCGACCACGGGTCGTCGAGTTTGTATCCGCGTGAGTCGCCGTGCCATTCGGCGGTGTAGAGCTTGACGCCCTGCAGCTGCATGGTCTCGGCGTCGCGCCGGAGTTGGACCAGGCCCTGCTCGCCGTCCCGCGGATCGTAGGCGTGGTTGTAGGTCAGTTTGTCCGGATTGTCTTGTGCCAGCTTGAGTGAGTCGTCGACCTGGGCGAACCCGTTGACGTAGAACTCGCGCAGAATGGTGGCTTGGAAGATGGCGTGGTCGACCGGCCCGTTGACGAACAGATCGTTCCACAGCCGATCTGCGCCGTAGTAGCAATAGGTGTCGTAGTCCCAGACCTGTTCCTCGGGGCTGAGGTTCTTGTGATAGTCGTAGAAGCAGTCGATGAACTGCTTGCCGTGGATGTTGCGCTGATTGGATTCGCGGCCATCCCACAGGTGGACATGGCCGTCGACGATGAAGTACTTGTCGCCGTTCTTCTCGTACATGCTTCTCACTCGTTCTCTCTGTTGGGCTGGAACAGGTCGGGGTGGAGATCACCGCCCGGGTGTGGGGAGCCACCCCCGGGCGGTGAGGTTCACGAGGACGCGGTCAGGTCGAAACCGATGAAGTCCGCGGCGTCCTCGGGGCTGGCGAACAACATCGTGCGGTCGTCGAGGTGGACCATGCGTCCGTAATGCGTAGAGCTGATCTCCTCGAAGACCGATCCGTCGAAGTCCTGGCCGAGGGCGTCGGTCAGTTCGTCGTAGTCGAAATCGAGACGGTTGACGCCGTCGACGCGGATCATCGACGGGTATTCGGTGAGTTCCACGCCTTCCTTTGCGCCCATGACGTCGGCGACCACCCGGCCGATCGGCGTGTTCATGAGCGTCACACCGCACATGTTGGAGAACTCGGTCTCGGCTCCGAATTGCATACTGGTGCTCACTGGTTCAACTCCTCGGGGATGTCGGCGTCGATGGATTCGAGGACGCTTCGGAACTTGGCGATCGCGGCGTCGAGGCTGGCGGCGAAGGTCACCGGCTTGTCGGCAGGCTGCGACCAGATCGGTTGCAGTGCCCGGGCCGCATCCAGACAACGCGGCACCCAGACGGCCATCCACTCGTTCAGCAAGGCCTTGTTGGACTCGCCGTAGGTCTCGTCGCGGGTGAGGATGCGGAAGAGGTTGCGGGTGTAGGCGAGATCGCGGTCGTAGTCGTACTCGCCGGTGCCCACGATGGTGGGGGTGATGTAGTCGCCGTTGCCCGCGGCCACCTGCATGACGAGTTCGGAACGGAACAGCGAACCCACCAGCTGCTCGAAGACGATGTTGGTCGCGAACAGCAGCTGGCACCAATCACCGACCGCCGTCAGTCGCTCCACCGTCTCCCGTACGGGTTGCCACTCGGGTGCGTTCATCCACACATCACGATGTGCGCTGCCGTCGAAATCGTCCTCCGCCTCGGCGAGGTCGAGGTTGAACAGGGCCAGATCCTGTGCGAACCGCATCTTGTGGGCCGCGTTGACCGCGACGGCGGTGTTGATCATGTTGGTCGGGCCGGACCGCTGGATGGAGGTGAACACATGGAGCGCGAGGCCGTTCTCCGCGTGCATCCAGGCACCGAGGTTGCGTTCGATGAACTTCAGCCACGGCTTGTTCCACACGTCGTAGGCGCGGGCGCGTTTGGCGTTCTGCAGGCACAGGTCCACCTGGTGTACGACTGCCGAGTTGTTCCGGTAGATGGTCTGATCCCATTCCTCGTTGGGATCGAGAAAGGCATGCCAGTTGCTGGATTTCGTGGCCGTCCATTCCTGCGGGTAGCCGCCCGGTCCGTCGCCGAACCCGTAGATCCACCCTTGTGTCAGGTGACGTTCCGGGTCTGGCTGGACGTCGACGGTGACGTCCTCGTAGGTGGTCGCACGCTTCTTGGCCGGCTGATAGTAGTTGTACTTGCGGCTCTTACTGCTCGGGAATTCCTTGGCGCCGGCTTCGGCGTCGGTGAATTCGATGGAGGGGAAGCTGCGTTCCCGCGGTTCGGTTGGTGCGGACATACCTTTCGTTCCTGTCGTTCGGGCTTCTAGTCGAAAGCCGGGCTGGTGAACTTGTCGTAGAAGATCTGGTCCCTGGGCACTCCGGCCGTCTCGGCGAGGGCCAAGGCGGCGTCGACCATCGGGGGCGGCCCGCAGAAATACACCTCCGTTCGCGCTAGGTCGGGTTCGCATCCCTTGACGATGTCGGTGACGTTGCCTTCGACCACGTGCACGCCGTCACCGACGTCGGCCATGGATTCCGACAGGCATGCGGTGAACGAGAAGTCGGCGATCTTTGCACCGAGAGAGGCGATCTCGTCGAGATAGAAGAGGTCGGCGGCCGTCCGCGCGCCGTAGTAGAAGCGCACCGGACGGTTGATCTCGTTCTCGCTGATGTGGCGCAGAAGCGATAGCAGGGGGGCCATGCCGGCGCCGCCGCCGATGGCCACGATCGGGAGCACATGGCCGCTGCGCAGCGTGCACGACCCGTACGGACCGTTGACCATGATCTCGTCGCCGACGGAGAGTCCCTCCTCCAACATCCCGGCGAAGAGGCCTCCGGCGTACTTCTTGATGACGAACTCGAGTTTGTCCGGCGTCTGCTGAGTGGTCGCGATGGAGAACGACCGCTTCTCGTCGGTGCCCGGGATGAAGAGGTCGACGTACTGACCGGACTTGAACTCGAATGCCGCGGGCTCCACGACGTCGAGGCGCAAGGACACGATGTCGCGGGTCAGCGGTTCGATCGCGGTGACCCGGGTGCGGACATCCTGGATCGGTGCGCCGCCGAGCAACTCGTCCTCGTCGAAGTTGAGCAGTTCGATGTCGCAGTCGCTGTATGCGTATGTCCGGCAGAGGAGTACGTACCCCTCGGCCTCTTCGGCGTCGTTGCACGCGAACGTCGAGTAGTCGTCCATCTGGACGTCACCGTCGAGCATGTATGACTTGCATGCCGAGCACCGACCTTCGCGACATCCGTGCATGAGGTGGATGCCCTGTCGGAACGCGGCGTCGAGGATGGTCTCGTCCTCGGTGACCTCCATCTCGATGTCGACGGGTTCGAAGTTGATGCGGTGGGTGTCGGCCACGGGTTCTCCTGTGTGAGTGGTGGTGTGGCGTGGTCTCGATACGTTCCTCGCCTAGCGGCTCGGAACTACTCGACCACCGGTTGGGCTGGTGGACCCCCGGTTCGCTGGTCGAGTAGCCGGCGAGCCGCTAGGCGAGGCGGCGTATCGAGACCACCTGGCAACCCGCGGCCTCAGGCGGGGACTGCCCCGTTGCGGTTGGCCTTGTATGCCGCGACATGCGCGTCACGCTCGGCGTCCGACATCTCGTTCAGCAACACATTCGGACTCTGGAAGGTGTTGCCGCGGACATCGTCCAGCGTCCACATCTTCTTCGGATCGAGATCGAGGTGCGGTTGCGGGATCAGCGTCTTGCCGTCGTCGCGGACATAGCCGAGGTCCTTGATGATGTCGGCGAGGTCCTTGCCGTGGTGCAGGGTCTCCCATTCGCGGAAACCGGTGAGGCGACCCATGTTCGGTGTCTCACGGCCCTCGTACTCGCCGCGGAAGGCGGTGGTGTCGGTCCACGCACAGGTTTCCGAGCAGTAGGTGCGCCACTGGCCGTCGACCTTGTCGGTGACCATGTCCTCACGGATCACGCACGGCACCATGCAGGTCCAGCAGCGGTGCGGGTACTCGTAGTCGACATCCTCGAAGGCGATCGGCTTGTTGCGACCCGGGTAGGCGAGACGGTTGTAGTTCTCCCACCACTTGCCGAACTTGTTGTACCACCCGGGGTACTTCTCTTCGAACCACTCGAAGTCCTTGTCGGTCATGGCGTCGATGCGCCAGTAGTTGACCGGCCAGCCGGTGGCGAAGAAGCGGGCCACCTCGTGCACGTAGTGCTTGTCGACGATGCGCTTCCACGCCTCCTCCACCAGATCGTGCGGAATCGTCAGACCGTACTTCTCCAGCGGCAGAAGATAACTGCGGTAGTAGTCGTCGTAGATCCAGCGACGCCACATCTCCGCGTAGCTCTCCCGGTCCTTGCGCCGGTCCTTGGTGCCGTACTCGATGAAGGTGCCGATGGCGGCGTCGACGACGCAGTGGTTGTTCCACCACGCGTAGCGCAGGTCGCGCTCGAGCAGCGGGCGGTTGCGCTCGTCGGCCAACGCCATCAACAGGATGGAGTAGCCGTTGGAGATGTGGCGCGACTCGTCGGACTGCACCGAGTGGAAGACGGTGGGCAGCAGGTAATCACCGTTGGCGGCCGCCTCATCCGGCATCGCGACGAACAGGGTGTTGGTGAAGGCGGTCTCCGCGACAACCGTCAGGTAGATGTTGGCTGCGGTGATCGCGTCACCGGTGATGAACCCCTCGCCGAACTGGCGGCCGATGGTGCCGGCGTAGTTGTTGGCGAACGCCTTCTCGGTGATGTCGAAGCCGGCGGGATCGATGTAGTTGTTCATGTACAGCTTCTTGAGGTTCATCTGGATCGTCGAATGACGAACCTCGTCGATCATCTGTACGGCGAGACCGTTGTGGATCTCCGGGTTGGGGACCGCATCGATGGCCATTGGCATCGCACGCGCTGCGGAGATCTCCGGGAACGGGATGATCGACAGGAACAGCTTCTGCCATTCCAGCCACCGTTCCTGGACCTGCCGGAACATGTTGCCGCGGATGGCGCCGTCCATGGCGCCGTAGACGCGATTGTCCTTCTCCTCCTCCATCGGGAAGTAGGACCGCATGATCTGCTTGAGAGGGTCCTTCTTCGGAGCCTTCTCGAAGGTGTAGTCGGTGCCGAACCGGGTCGCCGGTGTCGCGAAGGTGGGCTCCCACGACAACTCGGTGATCTTCGCATGTGCTTTGGTCAAGCTCTGCCTGCTCAATGTGCGCCTCCTCGTGAGAAGGCCGACGAGGTGCCGGCCTGCTGGGCTGGAGCGCCTCCGATGTAACCCTGTGATTCAGGTCATATGCGTCTCAGTGTGAGACGGCGAGCACATTGATCTGGCGTGGTCGGGCATACCTGCAGGTCAGCGCATTCCTACCCGGGCGTGATCATCAAGGCGAGGTGCACTTCAGGGCGTCGTACACGGCGGTCTCGAATCCGAGATACGCATTCAGCGCCGTCGGATCGAAGAACGGGAACAGCTGCGTTGCCCAGAAGCCACCGATCCTGCTGCGCCGGTCGATCCAGAAGTAGAGATTGGCCAACCCGGCCCAGCTGAGGGCGCCGGCCGGCCGGCCGGTGGGCACGGGCTCTTCGTTGATCATCGCCGTCAGCCCCCACGTCTTCGGCACGCCGGGGAAGAACTCTGCGTCGTGGGACAGCGCTGGGATCGCGCCGTGCAGCCGGTCCACCCGCCGGTCGCCGAGCTGATCGCGTTCGGCCATCTCGATCGTCTCGGGCCGCAGGATCTGATCCCCGCCGTCCGACAGACCGTCGTTGAGCCACATCCGGATGAAGGCGAGGTAGTCGCGGACCGTCGAATACAGTCCATGGCCGCCCATGTGCAGTTCCGGTTCGTCGGGCAGTGCCCATTTCCGGTTGGTCTTGAGACCACCGTCGGGCGTGCGGTGATGCATCAGCGCACGCCGGCCGGACATCTCGCCGGTGAGTGTGAACGCCGTGTCGGCCATGCCGAGCGGGGAGAACACGCGCTCGCTCATCACCTCGCCGAGCCGCCGGCCGGTGATGCCCTCCACAACCTGCCCGGCCCAGTCGACGTTGCTGCCGTAGCACCACGACGTGCCCGGATCGAACAGCAGCGGTGTGGTCAGCGACTCGCGGGTGGCACTGATGGTGCCGGGCACACCGTGCTCCTGGGCCAGACGGCGATAGGACTCGTCGAAGAAGTCGTACCCGAATCCAGCCGTATGCGTGAGTAACTGGCGAGTCGTGACAGCCGATCGCGGCGCGCGCAACCGTGGATTCCCGTTGCCGTCGAAGCCCTCGAGGACGGCCACGTCGCCCAACCGCGGTGCATAGTCGGCGGCCGGTGCGTCGAGGTCGAGGCTGCCGTCCTCCACGAGCTGCAGCGCAACCGTCGCCGTGATCGTCTTGGTGGTCGAGAAGAGTGCGAAGACACTGTCTGTGGTCACTGCCTCGGTAGTCTTTGCCTCGGTGGCCACTGGGTCGGTGACGATCGGGTCGGACGTCGAGGCGAGGGCGCCGTCGACCGCGCGCACTCCGCCGGCGGTCAGTGAGAGGAGCTTCTCGGCGGAGGTGGTGCCGGCGACGACGCCCGGTAACCGGGGGGCGCCGGCGGTCGCTGCGGCGACAGCCGTCTCGGTAGCCGCGACGATGGCTGCCGTGTCGACCTCGTACGGACTGCTCACCTTGTCATCCTCCTCGAACCCGGCCCCCGACAGATCCCCTCCATACGATCGGCAGTGTATGTGTGCGGCGCACGACAGCCGACGGCCACGCCCCGGTCAGGGATGCAGCGAGCCCACGAAGTCGCCGAGCCGCCGCAGCCCCTCGGTCAGATCGTCCGTCGAGGCGGCATAGGACAGGCGGACGTGGTCGTCGGCGGTGTGATGTCCGAAGTCCTTGCCCGGTGTCAGGGAGACGTGTGCCTGCGCCAACGCCCGGTCGCAGAACTCAGCCGAGGTCAGGCCGGTGGGGGCGACGTCGATGTAGACGTAGAACGCGCCGTCGGGCGCGACCGGCACCGACAACCCGATCCGACGCAGACCATCGATCACCAGTTCGCGGCGGATGCGGAACTCGGCGCGGCGCGCCTCGGTGAGTGCGAGCGATTCGTCGGTGAAGCACTCCAGGGCGGCGTATTGGGCGGGTGTCGGCGGGCAGATGTAAAAGTTCTGCGCCAAGCGTTCGAGTACCGGCACCATCTGCTCGGGCACGATGCACCACCCGAGCCGCCACCCGGTCATGCCGAAGTACTTGGAGAAACTGTTGATCACGATCGCGTCAGGATCTGCGGCGAGGATGCTGCGTGGCGGGTGGCCGTCCGAGTCGTCGGCCAATCCGAGGTAGATCTCGTCGACGATACGCCATCCGCCGCGGGTGCCCACTTCGCCACAGAGGCCGGCCAACTCGTCGAACGGCACCGACGTGCCGGTCGGGTTCGACGGGGAGGCCACCATCACGCCCCGCGTCCGCTCTCCCCAGGCGTCGGCGACCAACTCGGTCGTGAGTTGGAAGCGGGTCGACGGTGTCGTCGGTATCAGTCGGACTCGCGCACCGTAGCTCTCGGCGAAGCGGCGATTACATGGATAGGACGGATCGGCGACCAGCACCTCGTCACCCGGATCGATCAACGCCGCACAGCTCAGCAACAGTGCGGCCGACGCCCCCGAGGTCACCACCACCCGGTCGGGGTCGACCTCGCATCCGAAGTGTCGTGAATAGAACCCGGCGATCGCCGACCGCAGCTCGGGTAGGCCGAGCGCTGCGGTGTAGGCCAGCTGACGGCCGTCGGTGAGGTCGCGTACCGCCGACAGGAACGCCGGTGGCGCACCGAAATCGGGCTCGCCGATGCTGAGTTTCACGACGTGGTGGCCCGCCGCCTCCAACTGCGCGGCACGCTTACCGAACTCCATCGCGTAAAAGGGCGCGACCGCCTCGGCCCGCTGCGAGAACCTCATGGCGCCATTGTGCTCTGGCGCCGAGGTCGAGCGGGTCCAGGGGTCGCGCCCTGCGTACGGCAGATGGTGTCCGGACCGACCTCCTGTCACGGACGGTCCGACCTCATCACGGGATGTAGTTGAACTCGTCCGGGTTCGGTCCGCGACGACGGTCCTTGTTCATCCCGTCGATGGCGGCCATGTCCTCAGGTGAGAGGTCGAAGTCGAACAACGCGAAGTTCTCCTCGACGCGTGAACGGGTCACCGACTTCGGGAACACGATGTCGCCGCGCTGGATGTGCCACCGCAAGGTGACCTGTGCCGGGGTGCGGTTCTTCTCGCCGGCGATCTTGGTGAGGACCGGGTCGTCGAGGACGTCGCCCTGCGCGATCGGCGACCACGCCTCGGTGGCGATTCCATGCTCGGAATTGAACGCGCGCAATGAATTCTGAATCAGATAGGGGTGCACCTCGATCTGATTCACCGCGGGCACCACGTCGGTCTCGGCGAACAGTCGCTCGAGGTGGGCCTGCTGGAAGTTCGACACGCCGATGGCGCGGGCCTTGCCCTCGGAATGGATCTTCTCCAGTGCGCGCCACGTCTCGACATAGTCGACATCGATGCCGGGCAACGGCCAATGGATGAGGAAAAGGTCCACGGCCTCGACACCGAGGTCGGCCAGCGTCTGTTCGGTGGCGCGCAGCGCGTCGTCGTGGGCGTGGTAGCCGTTGTTGAGCTTGCTGGTGACGAAGATCTGGTCACGAGGGATGCCGGATTCGGCGACCGCCTGACCGACCTCCTTCTCGTTGCCGTACATCTCGGCGGTATCGATGTGGCGGTAACCCACTTCGAGCGCGGCAAGGGTGGCGGCCTTGGTGTCCTCCGGCGGTATCTGGAATACGCCGAAGCCCAGCTGTGGGATCTCGACGCCGTTGTTGAGGGTGATGGTGGGTACTGACATGGGTGATGTCACCTTCCTCGTCAAATCGAAAATTGCACCGTTCTGTGTGGTCGTACCCGGTGGTCTCAGGGCACGAGGATGAATTTGCCTCGCGGATGGCCGATCTCGAGCTCGGTGAGCGCGACCGCGGCGTCGGCGAGCGGGAACGTCTTGGCCACTTCGGTGACCAGCGAACCGTCGGCGGCGCTCGCGATCAACGGTTCCACCGCTTCGGCACGATGGCGGCGACTACTCGGTGTGCTGCCGTTGACCAGGACGATGCCGTCGGACGCGCGGCCGAATGCGGCGATGCTGACGATCTTGCCGGGGTTGTCGACGAGTTCGAGCGATGTGTCGATCGCCTCGTCGGTACCGGTGGTGTCGATCACCGATGTGATCGGACCCGGAGCGGCATCGCGGACGCGGTCGAGCAACCCGTCGCCATAGGTCACCGGGATCGCCCCGAGGGACCGAAGATGATCGTGGTTGCGCGCAGACGCAGTCGCGAGCACAGTCGCACCTGATGCCCGGGCCAATTGGATCGCGATGACGCCGACCGCCCCCGATCCGCCGTGGACCAGGACGACGTCCCCACTCTCGACGTGTGCGGTGCGTACGGCGTCGGCTGCGGTGACCCCCACCAACAGGAGGCCGGCCGCATGCTCGAAATCGAGCTCGTCGGGGATGCGGTGCACGGAGGTCAGGTCGGCCGCCAGCCGGTCGGTGTAAGCGCCCTGGGCTCGATAGACGATCACCCGGTCCCCGACGGACAACATGCCGTCTGGGGTCACGGCGCCGTCGCCGACCGCCGAGATCACCCCGGCTGCCTCGAAACCGATCGGCAGCGGCAGTCGGGAATGGTCTCCGCCCATCTCACCTCGGACTGTCTTGGCGTCGGCAGGGTTCACCCCGATCGCCTTGGTCTCGACGATCGCATGGCCCGGGCCGGGCAACGGTGGCTCCGTCTGCACCAGCTCCAAGGCCTCGGCGGGGGGACCGTAACGGGTCGCGACGATTCTGTGGGCCATGCCCCGTTCAAGGTCGCGACGCCCCCGGAGTATTCCAGCAGTCTCGGACTCACTGGTGACGGGCGCGATAGGGGACAATCGGCCGAAGCCTCGAGGTGCTCGCGGCAGGCCTGGTGCAGGTGGGCTCGGTGGGCACATATTGAGTGGGCAAGTACTTGGTGGGCACGTGATGACCAGGAGGAAACAGCATGACGCTCATCCCCAGCGGACGCCGCCGACTGCGCCCGGAGGGCGACGCGGTGGAGTTCACCCGCACCTATCGCACACCGATTTCAGACGTCTGGGCGGCAGTGACGGAATCGGACAGACTGGCCCGGTGGATCGGGTTCTACACCGGTGACCCGACGCAGGGTTACGTCCAGTTCACCATGAATGCGGAGGGCGAGGACAACATGATCCCCGTGCGCTACGACATCCGTCGGTGCGAACCGCCGCGAGTCCTCCAGATCCGCGCCACCGACGACTTCGGCACCTGGGATCTGGTCGTGGAGATGGTCGAGGCCGACGGCATCACCACCGTGACTCTCGCTGAGATGGTCAACGACCCGACGGCGATCGAGAACACCGGACCGGGCTGGGAGTACTACCTGGACAGGCTGACTGCCGTGATGCTAGAAACCGACCCGGCCGCAGCCGATTTCGACGACTACTATCCGGCGCAGCGCGAGTACTACCGGCTCATCCAGCAAGCGATCGTCGACGACGCGACGTCGGCGAACTGATCAGAAGAACCCGATCAGCGACGAAACCAGGCTGCCTGATCGTCGCGCAGCGCCTTGTCGATGCGCAGCCGAGAAGTGGTGGCCAGGTCAGCGGGCAAGGCGTCCGGAGAGAACCACTCGACGGCGATGTTCTCGTCGTCGGCGGGCTGTGGCTCCCCGTCACGGTGGCGGGCGAGGAAGCAGACATCGAGATACTGCGTCTGATCCCCGTTCGGATAGGTGATCATCGGGGTGACGTCGACACTGGTCAGCCGCTGCACTTCGGCGCGTACCCCGGTCTCCTCGGAGATCTCGCGCAGGATCGCACGTGCGGGCTCCTCCCCGGGTTCCAACACCCCCGACACCACCGCCCACTGACGGGTGTCGGCGCGGTGGGTCAGCAGTATTCGTCCATCGGAGTCGAGTACGACGGCACTGACGCCGGAGAGCCACAGTGGGCGGTGGCCGACGTGATGGCGCAGATCGCGGATGAATTCGGGAATCGGCACCCGTTCATCCTGCCGGTGCCGACGGAACCCGGCAAAAGGCGAGGTCGGGCGCGCGCGACGGAATTGTCGGTGCCAAGTGATTCACTGACCGCGATTCACTCACAGGAGGTGCGCACATGGACGAGTACCAGCCCGACCACACCGACGATCATGCCGATCGACGTCGACCGGACCGGCACCCGGCACACGCCGGACATCGCGCCCGGCGGCGGGCCGTGGACTGGCCGGCGATGGAGCGGTGGCTGGTGGAGTCGATGGCCGACATGGGGCGCGCTGCGATCCTCGACATCGGTCCGGCCGTTGCGCACCCCGACGACGAACATGACGTCGACTGCGCGCAGATCCAGGTGCTGGCCTCGCAGACCTATCTGGTCCGGTTGTCGACGACGCTGATGTCCGTACCGCTGCTCGCCTCGCAGACCGTCGGTCGCGACGCCCTCGACAGGTGGTTCTACGACGACACCTTCGCCGACTGCACCCACGGATTCCTGATGAGCCGTTCACGGCGGCGGGTCGCCGAGATCGTGGTCACCTGGTTCCGGGATCGGTGCGGATTCGCGGCGCCGGATGAGTTGGGATGCTCCTATCAGGCCTCGACCATCCTGCCGAGATCAGCGCCGACCGACCCCTCGGCGCAGCGTCAGGGATACCCCTGAGCTTTCCCCGATTTCGCCTGCAGACAGGTGATTTTTCGCGCCAACCGGATCACAGTGGAGACATGACATCAACGAATCCCAACGGAACCACCAACAGCGGCATGACCTTCTGGAAGGTCCTCGGCGTCATCGCAGTGGTGCTACTCGCGCTCGCGATGGTGGGCCCACTGCTCAAGGGCCTGTTCTGGATCGCACTGCTCGGACTGGCGATCTACGGCGCATTCGCGTTGTACAAGGCGCGCTCGCGAAAGAACACCAACGGACCTGCGTCCTTCTGACCGATCGATAGCCTGGACGCATGACCACCATCGAGGTCACCATCGGCGATATCACCACCCAACGCGTCGACGCGATCGTCAACGCGGCGAACTCGTCGCTGCTCGGTGGCGGAGGTGTCGATGGAGCGATCCACCGCGCGGGCGGCCCGGCGATCCTGGCCGAATGCCGATTGCTGCGGGAGACGTCGCTGCCGTCCGGGCTCGAATCCGGCGCGGCCGTCGCGACCACCGGGGGCGACCTTCCGGCGCAATGGGTCATCCATACCGTCGGTCCGGTCTACGCCCCCGGCGAAGACCGGTCGTCTGTCCTCCGTTCCTGCTACACCCGAAGCCTTCGGTTGGCGCACGCCCTCGGCGCGGCATCGGTGGCATTTCCGCTGATCTCGGGCGGTGCCTATGGCTGGCCGGTCGACGATGCCGTCCAGCAGCAGGTTCGCGCTGTCAAAGGTGCGGATTCGACTGTCGAATCCGTTACGCTCGTGGCGTTTTCAAGCCGGATCGCCGACATCACACGCCGCATCCTCGCCTGAACCCCACATCGGGCGTCGCCCGACTATCCTCTGTGCGTGGCCGACTCAACGGGACCTGACTCAGCCGAATGCGGCGCGACCGTTCGCTGCGCGCACGGTGCATGCCTGAGGTGCGGATCGGCCGATGACCACTGACACCGGCAATGCCCCCGGTGCGGTCGGGGACGGCGCCGTGTTCGGGTCAGGTGAATGCCCCGCTCATGTCGAGTCACTTTCCGCACGTGCTCGTGATGACGCGGACACGCCGCCGGTGGAGCCGACCGTCCTGCGACCCCCTCGATTCGCCTACAGCTCGGCCGAGTGGCATCGCGCGGGTCGTCGGCAGTCGCAGTCGACCGACATCCCGATTCTGGATCGACTCGCACAGATGTCGGTGAGCGCAAGTCGCGTCACCGACGCCGACACCATTCCCGGCGAAATCCTGGTAGACGTCGACGACGACACCTGGAGCAGCGTGCTGGCGCCCGGCTATCTGCGGTTGTACCTCGGCCATGGCCACGACGGCACCATCGCGATCGTGTTGACCCGCTTCGTCATCGATCACGCCGTAGCTGTGTCCGAGCTCATGGATCACGCGTTTGTCGAGGCTCGTTCATTGCCCGAGTGGGACGAGAGCGAAGCCACGCGTACTCAGCCGGGTTTCCGCACCGAGGGATCGTCGGTCCAGTCGGGAACCTACGTCGGTGATGACGAGACCTGGTTCTGTGCCATCCGGTATGCCGCCTACCGTCGCGGAAACGTCGCATATCTGCTGCACGCCACCGGAACCGCCCCGGCGCGCGAGGGTGCTGCGTTCCGCCGATCGATTACCGCCGCCGTCAGTTCGGTCCGATTCGACGACTGATCGGGACAGCCGCCCGATTCGCCGATGGTCGGCACACCAGCAGTTCAACACCGACAGGGGAGGACATGGTCCGACGCAGCGACCGAGTGGACGATCTCGAGCAGGTCTTGGCCGCCGACGCGGTCTTCGCCGACGACCCGGACGATCAGGGCTGGCTGACCGCTCGCGCCGCCGATCAGCAGATCTATGTGCGGATGGGCGATTTCCCCGATGAGGATCTCTGGTCACTCTGGCTCGGAGATGGGCGATGGATGGACTTCACGGTCGCACCGGCGCGTTGGACGCTCCGGATACCGGGACGTCGGCGCCCGACCGGAACGCGCCCACGACTCCCGAAAAACGAGTTCCACGAATGACCCTGGGCTCGCAGCTGCCCGGTGTACCGCCGATCCGGGATACGCTGTCCACCGAAACTGCCAGCACACGGGGTGGGCCATGCCGACGGCGATCGCGACCATCAGCCTCAAGGGAGGTGTCGGCAAGACGACGCTGACTGCCGGTGTGGCCGAATTCCTGGCCGGCGAGTTCGGGCAGCGTGTTCTGCTGGTGGATCTCGACGCGCAGACGAACCTCACCACCATGATGATCGGACAGGACCGGTGGCTGCAATGCAACAAGCGGGGACACACACTGGCGACGCTGTTCGCGGACGCACTCGACGACACCAGGCGTTTCGATCTCGACACGACGCTTCAGCGCGATGTGTCACCCGTCGAGTCGGTGCGGGGTGTGGACCTGTTGCCGGCCTCCCTCGACTTCATCGAGTTGCAGGAGGAACTGAGTGCACGCCGTGTGGCCGCCGACGACCACGCCGCGCTGATCGACGTGCTGCGTCGCGCGGTTGCCGCGATCGCCGACAATTACGACTTCATCCTCATCGACTGCCCGCCGAATGTCGGTCCGTTCAGTCTCAACGGTCTCTCGCTGGCCGATGCCTATGTGATTCCGACGATCCCGGACGTGTTGTCGACGTACGCGATCGGTCATGTTCAGCGTCAGGTCGCCGACTTCGGAAGGGAAATCGGCCGTGAGATCACCGAATTGGGTGTGGTGGTGACCAAGTTCCGCGCTGCGGCGACACTTCACCAGGACACGGTCTTACGGCTCCGTCGGGACCCGTCGATACAGAACGTACTGCCCGCGTACCTCCACGAGGCCAACGTGATCGGTGCCGCAGCGGAGTACCGGCCGTACGTGAACCTGCGCGCCAAGTACGGCCATCACGGGCACTTCGAGCAGTTCCGGGGCGTGACACAGGCACTGATGATCGAAGCGGCCGCGAAGGTCTCGTCCACCGCGTAGCGTCGAGTCGGGTGTGCGACCGAACGCGGTCTGGTCCAGCTGCCGCCGCGTACCGACCAGGTGGAGGAATGATGCTCGGACTCGGAATCATCGGATGGATCATCGTGGGCGGCCTTGCCGGGTGGATCGCCAGCATGATCATGAAGACCAACGCTCAGATGGGCATTCTGCTCAACATCGTGGTGGGCATCGTCGGTGGCCTGCTCGGAGGGTTCATCCTCGCCCTGTTCGGCGTCGATGTGGAGGGCGGCGGACTGATCTTCAGTTTCGTGACCTGTCTCGCCGGGGCCTGCCTGCTGCTGTGGATTGTCGGCCTCGTGCGTGGTCGATCGAAGGTGTGACCACCCTGCGGCCAGTGACCGCCCCGCGGCCGGTGGCCGCTGGTGTACAGGCGGTGCGCGAGGCAGGCCTCCATGACCGAGATGGGTTGGGGGATCATCTCGGTGAGTTCGAATGAGTTGAGACGCTGCGGCGGCGCCTGTGCTGGTGGTGGGTGGATGCGGGCGCGTGCTTGTTCGAGGGTCGGGTTCGCTGTTGCGTCGCCACCACACGCGGCCGGCGTCGGGGCCGTCGGTGTAGACCCCGGCGGTGAACTGGCCCGGGTTTTTGCCGACCATCCGGTTGTGGGGGCCACAGGCGGGGGCGAGGTCGACGATGTCGGTGTTGCCGCCGTCGGCGAAGTCACGCACGGCGTGATGCATCTCCGCGTGGGCGGCGGGCTGATCGCAGTCGGGTGCTGAGCACACGTGCCCGTCGGGGCGGGCGAAAGACACCAACCGTTGCGCGCGGGTGGCGAGTCGGGGTCGTCGGGATTGTTGAGGCCGGGTGTGGCCCATACCGCCCACAGCGTTTCGATCAGGGCGCGGGTTTCCGGGTCGAGGTGACCGGTTAGTTTCGACATCTGCTGGGCGTCTTGCCGGTTGACCCACACGTTACGACGTCGTTTACGGTCACTGCCGTCGGACAACTCGCCGTCGGGGTCGAGGTTGTCGAGTAGCCGCTGCCCGAGTTCACCGATCTCGGCGGGCGTGTGCTCACAGGCCAACCCGGCCAGGGTGGCCTCGGCGGCCACCTTCTTGTCATGCGGCAACCGATCCACCACCGCATCCAGCTCGGCGAGCAGACCCGGCACCTCCGACAACGACCCCGCCGACACCGACCCAGAAGGTACCGAATCAGGGGGTACCGAATCATGGGGCACCGAATCAGGCGGCGCAGAGTCGGTGGGCGCAGACTTGGTGGGCGCGGCATCGGTTGCATCACACTCATGAAACTCGGCCATACTCACCCCCGACTGACCGTTCCGAACGTATGTTCGAGAATGCCGCAACCAGTCGAACCCGCAACCCTTCGTCGCGTCCGGTCGGTACGTTGGTGGGGTAGGGACCGCAACGAGAGGAGTGTTCATGACACGCGTCGCGATCATCGGGGGTCACGGCAAGATCGCTCTGCGCTTGGCGAAGATCCTGTCCGACCGGGGCGATGAAGTGACCTCGCTGATCCGCAACCCGGCCCATCGCGACGATGTGGAGGCCGCCGGTGCCACGCCGGTCGTTGCCGATGTGGAGAATCTCGATGTCGCCGGGATCGCTTCGGTACTCACCGACCAGGACGCGGTGGTCTTCTCCGCCGGCGCGGGCGGTGGCGACCCGAACCGGACCTACGCCGTCGACCGCGATGCCGCGATCCGCTCGATGGACGCCGCTGCCACCGCGGGCGCGAACCGCTATGTAATGGTGTCCTATTTCGGAGCCGGGCCCGACCATGGTGTGCCGGAGGACAATTCGTTCTATCCCTACGCGGAGGCGAAAGCTGCCGCCGACGAACATCTGACGGCATCCGATCTGCAGTGGACCGTTCTCGGACCCAGCCGGCTCACCGACCAACCCGGTACCGGCCGGATCACGGTCGGCGGGGACCGGGTGGCCGGCGACGAGGTGAGCCGTGACAACGTCGCGCAGGTCGCCGCGGCCGTACTCGCCGTCCCCGCGACGGTGGGTAAGCGCATCGAGTTCAACGACGGCGACACCCCCATCGCAGACGCGGTGTCGTGAGATCTCACCGGTCATCGCCGACAATCGGACCATGACCGATACACACGCCACGTCGTTCCTGTCCGATGTCGTGGCGATCGTCGGGGACGCGCATGTGTTGACCGACACCGATGCGATGGCCGGCCATCTGACCGATTGGACCGGACGTTGGACCGGGACGGCGGACGCGGTGATCCGCCCGCGTACCACCGATGAGGTGGCTGCGGTGGTCTCTGCGTGTGCCGCCCACGGCGTGGCCATCTGCGTGCAGGGTGGCAACACCGGGCTGGTCGGCGGGTCGGTGCCGCCTACCGAGCCCGCGTCCCGGGGCCTGCTGGTGGTGATGAGCACTGCCCGTATGACCGACATTGATGAGGTCGACACCCGCGGTCGCTGCGTCGGTGTCCAGGCGGGTGCGACGATCGATCAGATCGACTCCCGCGCCGCAGAGCACGGCCTACGCTTCCCGGTGGATCTGGCGTCGCGAGAGTCGGCCACCGCGGGTGGGGTGGTCGGGACCAACGCCGGCGGGGTGCGGATGATCCGGCACGGCAACACCCGTCGCCAGGTACTCGGCATCGAGGCCGTACGCGCCGACGGTCAGGTGTTGCGCAGGTGGACATCGCTCGTCAAGGACAACGTCGGCTACGACATCCCCGGATTGCTAGCCGGGAGCGAGGGCACCCTCGCCATCGTGACCCGGGTCCTTTTCCGGCTGGTGGCCCCGCCTGCCTCGACGATCGTGACGGTGGCCGCGGTGCGCCACGTAGAGGATTCGTTCGCCCTCATCGACACCATGACCGAGCGAGGACTGACCGTCGAGGCGGCCGAGATCATGACCGATGCGGGGATTGAACTGGTGCATCAGCACGGCGTGCGCCGGCCGGTGGCCGCGCACGCGCCCTTCTACACCCTGGTGGAAGTGTCGGGCACCGGTGATGTGGAGGCCGCGGTGATCGACGTTCTCGACGATGCTGACGTCGTCGACGCCGTGCTCGAACCCGGCCCGGCCCGCGATCTCTGGGCGGCGCGTGAGCGGCACACCGAGACGATCTCGCGGTCGTCCACCACGCCGGTGGTGAAACTCGATGTGTCCGTGCCGATTCGGGCGCTTCCGGAGGCGCTTGCCGAACTGGCCGCCGTGGCCGACCTCGTCGAGCACCCGTGCCGGTCGATCCTGTTCGGGCATGTCGGGGACGGCAACATCCACGTCAACCTGCTCGATGTGCCCGAACACAACGCCGAGGAACTGACGGGGCGAGTCTTCGGGATCGTCGCCGCCAACGGCGGCAGCATCAGCGCCGAGCACGGTATCGGCCGGGCAAAGGTGGCGTGGACGCACCTGGGGCGTAGTGACGTCGATCTCGCCACGATGCGTGCGATCAAGGGTGCCTGGGACCCCGACGGCCGGTTGAACCCGGGCGTGCTGTTCGGCTGACGCGCGCGAACGACCGAATCCTGAGACGATTCATCTCGTGACGACCGACGATGGGGCGCGCGAGGACCTGGTGGAGCTGGCCCGACGCTGTGGCGTCGCCGATCGGTATGTGGGCTGGGATCAACTCGACCATCACGTGAGTTCGGATACGATCGTGGCGGTGCTCGCCTCGCTGGGCGTGGCCGCCGATGGCTCCGAGGAGATCGCCGCGGCCCACGCGCACCTCGACGATGCGCCGTGGCGAGAGATGTTGCCGCCGGTGACGGTGGCCGTCGAAGGCGCCCGGACCCGGTTCATCGCCCATGTGCCGCACTGGGATCCGCTTCATGTCTGGATCGTCACCGAGGACGGACGCACCGAGCAGCCCGCACAGGTCGACGAGTGGGTCGAACCGCGCGAGGTCGACGGGGTACTCATCGGTCGGGCGACCTTCGAGGTCCCCGCGAATATCGAACCGGGCTATCACCGGGTGCATGCCCTCGATCCGGCCACCGAACAGACCGTGGATCGGCCGCTGATCGTGACGCCTCGGCGGCTGTCGACCGCTGATGGCCTGCTAGACGGTCGGCGTTGGGGCGTGGCCGTCCAGCTGTATTCGGTCCGCTCGTCGAGGTCGTGGGGAGTCGGCGATTTCGCCGACCTCGCGGGCATCTGCGAGGCCGCGGCCAGTAGTCATGGGGCAGATTTCGTCCAGGTCAACCCGCTGCACGCGGCGCAACCGACCGCACCCATCGAACAGTCCCCGTACCTGCCGGTGACCCGGCGGTTCGTCAATCCCCTCTACATCCGGGTCGGCGACATCCCCGAGGTCGCGAGACTGGACAAACGGGCACGTAAACACCTCAAGACGCTGGAGCGAGCCTTTTTCGACGAGAACCTCGCCACCGACAAGATCAAGCGCAACAAATCGTTCCGGGCCAAGATGAGCGCGTTGGAGATGATCCACGACCAGCCGCGATCAGACGAGCGGGACTTTGCCTACCGATCGTTTCGGCGGCGTGAGGGCAAGGGGCTGCGCCGCTTCGCCACCTGGTGTGCGCTGGCCGAGCATTTCGGCTCCGACAGCCCCAAGTGGACGACGCGCTTGCGGGACAAGGACTTCGTCAAGCGTAAGCGCCGAGAGCTGGCCGACCGCGTCGACTTCTACATGTGGCTGCAATGGATCTGCGATCAGCAACTCGCCGATGCACAGCATGCCGCTCTGTCGGCGGGCATGCGGATCGGGATCATCGCCGACCTCGCGGTCGGGGTGGCTCGGCACAGTGCCGATGTGTGGATGCTCGGCGATGTGCTCGCCCGTGGCGCGACTGTCGGGGCGCCGCCCGACGGTTTCAATCAGCAGGGACAGAACTGGGACCAGCCTCCGTGGGACCCGCGCCGCCTGGCCGAGGCCGGATACGAGCCGTATCGCGACATGCTGCGTACGGTCCTGCGGCATGCGGGCGGTCTGCGGGTCGACCACATCCTGGGGTTGTTCCGGCTCTGGTGGATTCCCGACGGCAAGAGCCCGGCAGCGGGCACCTATGTCCATTACGACCACGACGCGCTGATCGGCATACTGGCGTTGGAGGCCGAACGGGCTGGTGCCGTGGTGATCGGTGAAGACCTCGGAGTCTTCGAACCGTATGTGCAGCAGGCGCTCACCGAGCGCGGAATACTGGGTACCTCGATCTTGTGGTTCGAACACGGTGCCGATGCGCCGGTGCCGCCGGAGGAGTACCGGCAATTGTGCCTGACGTCGGTGACGACTCACGACCTGCCACCCACGGTGGGCTACCTCGCCGGTGACCACATCGAATTGCGTTCTCGGTTGGGGTTGCTGGAGACCGGTGAGGCGGCCGAACGCGCACGTGACGAACGTGACCGCGACGCCGTACTGAATCTGGCCCGATCCCGTGGACTGCTACCGCCCGACGCCGCACCGACCGGGCAGGAGACGGTTGAAGCGCTGTACCGACTCATCGCGCAGACGCCGTCTGTGCTGTTGAGTGTGGCGCTGGTCGATGCGGTGGGGGAGCGTCGGATTCAGAACCAGCCCGGCACCGATTCGTCGCAGTACCCGAACTGGTGCATCCCGCTCGCCGACGAGAACGGCCAGGTGGTTCTCGTCGAGGATCTGGCCAGCAATGCGCGCTTCGCGAGTCTGGTCGACGCACTGACGGAGCAGGGCGTCGGGTCACATTGAGTGGTCACCCCGGGAGGCGGTGTGCCGCGGCCCGGGGCCGTGATCGGAGCGCACCGCCACCAGGGTCAATACCAGAGCGATGAGGGCGAGAACACCGACCGCGATGTTGAATGCGATCCCGGAGGTGCGCAGCCCCCAGTGGGCCGCGGCGAAACCCTCACCGACGATCGGGATCGAGATCGCCACATAGGCGACCACGAAATAGGTCGAGGTGACTTCGGCGCGCCGGTCGGATGGGCTGGCCGCGACGACCGCGGCCAACCCCTTGCTGAAGGAGAGTCCCTGACCGATTCCGCTGATGATCGCGCCGAGGAACAGGATGGCCAACGATGGGACCAGCAGCCCGCTCACCAGCACGGCCATTCCGACGACCAGGACTGCGCATCCGACGATCAGGGACCGCTCCGTAAGCTGTGAACGCCCGACGATCTGGGTCAACGCCGAGGTCAAGAACAGCACCGCCACCAGGATGCCGGCGATCGCGTGCGAGTCGATGCCGAGTATCTGCGACACGAACGACGGGGTCACACCTGTAAAGGTGCCCATCACCGCGAACCCGGCAAAGGCCGCGATGGCCGCACGCACGAAGACGCCTCGGACCTCGGCGGGAACCGACAGCCGCTGCAAACCCAGGCGCGTCCCGGCGCGGACATCAACCGATTCCGTCAGGAACCAGATCCCGACGAGGACCGGTGCCAGCAGCACCAGATCGAGCGCAAATGGAAGGCGGAGCGGGGCGGGTGCGAATTGAGCGAGGAGTCCGGCGATCAGCGGCCCCAACCCCAGACCCCCGATATTGGCGGCGGTGGCGATGGCGGGTGCCCGGCCCTGCCAGCCCCGGGGTGCCAGTTCGATGATGGCCGCGGTTGCGGCGCCGGCGTAGATTCCCGCCGACAAACCGGACAGCACCCTGCCGATCATCAACTGCCACACGGGTCCTGCGGTGAGGAACACCACGGCGCTGGCTGCCGAGAGCAGTGCGCCGGCGAGTAGCAGTGGCCGTCGTCCCACCGCATCGGACCAGCGACCGAACACGATCAGTGCGGCGATCACGCCGGCGGCGTAGATCGCGAAGATCACCGTGGTGGTGACCACGCCGAAGCCGAGCTCGGCCGCGTAGATGGCATAGAGCGGGGTGGGCAGGGTGGTGCCGAGCATGACGACGGCGAAGGCGAGTGCGGCCGCGGCGAACGAACGCCCACGTGACCGTTCTCGTCGTTGCGCTGGGGCCGTCTGTGTGTGGCTGCTCCCGGTCTGCGGCATGACTGTGCCAGCGTCGGATGTCGCGGCCGTATTCCCGCGCAGCTTCGGTGTCCACTTCGGTGTCGGTGTCGGTGTCGGTGTCGGCCGCGGCGATCGTCAGGCTGCGCCCGACGCGTCGGCCTCGTCGGGGTATGCCGCGACCATCAGCGACGCCACTGCCGACAGCACCTCCGACCACGCCGCGGTCATCTCCACGGTCCAATGCGGGTCGCCGACTTCGGACATGGTGGCGATCATGCACTCGGCGACCGCGCCGTACATCGGTTCGGTCACGCCCAACTCGGCGTGACGGCGGCCCAGCGTGCCCAGTGTCGACGAGAGCCACGCGGAATCCTCGAGATGATCGACCACCGCGATGATGGCCGTGCGCAACATCGCGGCTTGCGGACGCACGCCCCGACTGAACATGGGTTGTACCTCGGGATATCGCTCGAAGAGCACCTCATAGAACCGGACGGTGAGGCCGTCGTCGGGTAGGTCCACCAGCGCCAGACTGCGCTCGAGAAGAATTTTGTCCATGCGACGATCGTGGTGAACCGCTGTTACCTGGCAATTACCGCGACGGCACAACGGGTCGCCGCACCGGTAACACCAACCTCACAGCCGCTCGGATCACCGACGTCGCCGACGGGTCTGGTCACGTCGCGTCTCGTCGATTAGTGTTTCGGGGAGTAACACTCACATCGGTCAGCACGATCGACGATTCGGCCCGGGGGCGGAAGCGATGACAGAGACGGCACGACCCGACCACGATGTGGTGATCGTCGGGGCGGGCTTCGGCGGGTTGGGTGCCGCAATCGAGTTCAAGAGCCTGGGTTTCGAGAACATCGCCATCCTCGAGCGCGAGCAGGATCTCGGTGGCACCTGGCACGTCAACCACTATCCCGGCCTGGCCGTCGACATCGCCTCGGTCACCTACTCGTACTCGTTCGAACCGAACCCGTATTGGTCGCGGCTGTTCGCGCCGGGAGTCGAACTCAAGCGTTACGCCCATCACGTCGCCGACAGCTACGACCTGAAGCGACACATGCAGTTCGACACCACGGTGACGCGGGCGGAATGGGATGAGCGCGAGCGACTCTGGCGGGTCGCCACGGCCGACGGTGCGACGCGAACGTGCCGCTATCTGGTCACTGCCACGGGGTTCCTCTCCCAACCGCACACGCCTGACTTTCCGGGTCTCGACACGTTCGGCGGAAAGATCATCCACACCACTGCCTGGGAGGATGGCCACGACTTCACCGGTGAGCGGGCGGTGATCGTGGGCACCGGCGCCACCGCGGTCCAGCTGATACCCGAGATCGCCCGCCAGGCAGAAACTCTCACCGTGTTCCAGCGGACGCCGATCTGGGTGGTGCCGAAAGTCGATTTCGGAATCCCGGCGCCTGTCCAGAAGATCTTCGCCCGGGTGCCGATTACCCAGCGCCTGGCCCGGATGGTGAACACCGCCGCACTCGAGGCCCTGATGGTGTTCGGGGTCCTGCACTTCAAGCAGGCCAGAATCGGCAACCGGGGAGCAGAGCTGTTGGCGCGCGCGCACCTGCGCGCCCAGGTGCGCGACCGGAGTACCCGAGCGGCACTGACTCCGACGTACGACTTCGGCTGCAAACGGCCGACGTTCTCCAACAGCTACCTGCGCGCCTTCAACGATCCGCATGTCTCTCTGCAGACGAGCTCCATCGACCGGGTGGAACCGGGAGCGATCATCACCACCGATGGCGACCGCACCGAGGTCGACGTTCTGGTCCTGGCCACCGGTTTCGATCTCTGGGGAACCAACTTTCCGGCGTTCGACATCGTCGGGCGGGATGGACGCGATCTCGGCACCTGGTGGCGAGAGAACCGGTTTCAGGCGTACGAGGGTATCGCCATGCCGAGTTTCCCCAACCTGCTCTCGCTGAACAGTCCGTACTCCTACAGCGGGTTGTCGTACTTCACGACGATCGAAGGGCAGATGACCCACATCCGTCGGCTGTTCGGTGAGTTGCGGCAGCGGCAGGCCACGACCTTCGAAGTGACCGAGGAGGCCAACGCGGAATTCCTGGCCCGGGTCACCGAGAAGTTGCAGTCCTCGGTGTTCTACAACGGCGACTGTTCGTCGGCCCGAAGCTATTACTTCAACCAGCACGGTGAGGCGGCGTTGTTGCGGCCGAGTTCCACTCTGTCCACGCGGCGCGAGATGGACGGGTTCCCGCTCGACGACTATCGGTACCGCTGACCCACCGTCACCGGGCTGGGTCGGGGACATGCTGCCGACGCCCCCATCACCGCAGCAATGCCGCCATATCCTGGAATCATGCGTGCCTGGGAAGTGAGCGCTCCGGCGCCGATCGAGCACCACCCGCTGCGGTTGGTGCGCAAAGATGTGCCCGTGGTGGGTGACGACGAACTGCTCGTTCGTGTCCTCGCATGCGGCGTGTGCCGCACCGATCTGCATGTGGCCGAAGGGGATCTCCCACTCCATCGAGACCGGGTGACCCCTGGGCACGAGGTAGTGGGGGAGGTGGCAGCGCTGGGTGCGCGGGTCACCGAGTTCGCCGTCGGTGACCGCGTCGGGGTGGCGTGGCTGCACCGAACCGATGGCACCTGCGACTACTGTCGGCGTGGCGACGAGAATCTCTGTCCGGCATCGTCCTACACCGGGTGGGACCATGATGGCGGCTATGCCGACTTCACCACCGTGCCTGCGCCGTTCGCGTATCGCCTGCCCGCCGACCTGGACACCGTCGCCGCGGCCCCGCTGCTCTGCGCCGGCATCATCGGCTATCGTGCGCTCAAGCGGACGAGCCGGCCCGACCTGGGTGCCGAGTTCGGCTTCGAGATCCCGCACCGATTGGGCCTCTACGGCTTCGGTGGCAGTGCACACCTCTGTGCGCAGGTCGCGATCGCCCTGGGCGCCAGGGTGCATGTGATGACCCGCGGCGAACAGTCACGCGAGTTGGCGCGACGCCTGGGGGCGACGTCGGTGGGCGCCACCGACGCTGCCCCGCCGGAGCCACTGGACGCCGCCATCACATTCGCTCCGGTGGGTGAGCTGGTGCCGGTGGCGATGCGCGCCCTCGATCGCGGTGGCGTCCTGGCCATTGCGGGCATTCACCTGAGTGATGTTCCGCCGCTGAACTATCAGCGAGAGCTTTTCTACGAAAGAGAGATCCGCTCGGTCACCGCGAACACCAGGGCCGACGGCGAGGAGTTCCTGACACTTGCCGCACGCCATGGCGTGCACGCGACCACCCACCCCTATCCGCTGTCGGGGGCTGATGAGGCGCTCGCCGACCTGAAAGCGGGACGCTTCGACGGTGCCGCGGTCCTCGTGCCCGACTGACCGCGGGCCGCTCAGACCGGTTCCAACAGTTCCGGCCCGTTGTTGGCAACCCGGTTCACCAGCGGGGCCACCTCGCGGACGTCGATCGCGTCGGCGATCGCCTCGCTCGGCGGTGCGAACAGTTCGGCGGGGGCGGTGTGGTCCGGGTCGAGCCACGGATCCCAATTCTCGAAGGGCATGATCAGCGGCATGCGGTCGTGAATATCGCGCAGGTGTCCGACGGCGTCGGTCGTGAGGATGGAACAACTCAGTAACGGTGGTGTGTCCCGTGCGGCGTCCTTCGGGCGCCACACCGACCACAGACCGGCCATGAATAGTCGGGTCCCATCGTGGGGGGACATGAAGAACGGCACCTTGGTGGGTTTGCCCTTCGCATCGGCGGGGCCCTTCTTCCACTCATACCAACCGTCCATCGGGACCAGACACCGCTTGGACTTCACCGAGGAGCGGAACGAACTCTTCTCCGCCGCGCTCTCCGCGCGAGCGTTGAACAGCAGCGGGCCTTTGCCGACCTCCCTGGCCCATGGCGGCACCAGGCCCCAGCGCATCGCGCGGATGCGCAGCGCCGGGTCGTCGTCGGCATCGTCGGGTGCGTGACGCCGCACCACGGTCATCACCGTGGTGGTGGGTGCGACGTTGTAGTTCGGGCCGGGGGACCGTCCGGACGTGCCTCGTTCGGCCGACACTGGCTCATTGTTCGCGGACCCGTCCTTCGCCGATTTGTCATCAGCCGATTCGTCGCCCGCCGGGTCGAGGGGAACGGGCACCTCGTTGATCGCATCGATCTCCGCGGCGAGCTTCGCCGGGTCGGTGGTCACCGCATATCGTCCGCACATGGTCTCCATGCTGGCACGAACCCCCGACACGGACCCATGACACGATTCCACTGACACTCACACCGCGACCCCTCACACGGCGATCACTCACACCGCGATGTCGGCGGTCACGGCATTCGTCGCCGCGAAGAGGTCGCCGGGAGCGAGTCCGATCTCCATACCCCGCCGACCGGCACTGCAGTACACCGTCGACCAGTCGAGCGCGGATCTGTCCACGACCGTGGGCAGCGCCGTGCGCTGGCCGAGCGGTGACACCCCGCCGAAGACGTAGCCGGTCGAGCGGGTGACCGCCTTCTCGGCGGCCATCGCCGCCTTGGATGTGCCCTTGGTGACATCGCCCAACGCCGCGGCGGCTGCTTTCAGCGACAGTCGGCGCGGTACCGGCACCACTGCGACCGCCAGGTGACCGCCGAGATCGATCACCAAGGTCTTGAAGACCTGATCCGGACTTATCCCGAGGGCATCGGCGAGCGCAGCGACCGCCTCGGCGCCGTACGCGTCGCTGTTCTTGTCGTGGGTGTAGCGGTGCACGCTGTAGGCGATACCTGCGCGTTCGAGTGCCGTCACCGCCGGTGTTGCGGCCATCATCTCGCTCCGTTCTGCTGGCTGTGCTGCCGATCCGTACATCGCATGGAACATTTGCCGTGCACACACTGTTGACGCATGTGTCGACGACGCGGGCAACCGGCGGTGGCCGCTCGTCAACCGAACATTCCCGACTCACACGGAAGGTCGAACAGCCATATGAGTAGCACTGGTCTGGTCGAACCCACCAGCGCGGTTCACGAGTCAGCATCCCAGGTGGGCGTCGCGCCCGGCGCGGCATCGGTAAGCTGGTCCGACAGTGGGATCTCCAACGGGATCGTGGCCCCGGACACCCGATGGGTGCTGCGGGCACCGACCTCGATCCCAGCGAACGCCGTCACCGAAGGGATCGTAGTGACCGAACCCGAGTCGCAGGACCAGGCGCCCGCCGATGCGGCCGATGCGGACTCGAAGCGCACATCCGGAGTCGGGTCGCAGGCGCCGCGCCGAGCCGATCCGGGCGAGTCGCCCGAGGCGTTGACGGAGCGTTTCGAGCGTGACGCGTTGCCGTTGCTCGACCAGATGTACGGCGCAGCACTGCGGATGACCCGTAATCCGGCCGATGCCGAAGACCTGGTTCAGGAGACCTACGTCAAGGCCTTCTCGGCCTTCTCGTCCTTCCGGGAGGGCACCAACCTCAAGGCGTGGCTTTATCGGATCCTGACCAACACCTACATCAACGGATATCGCAAGAAGCAGCGTCAACCGGCGCAGTATCCCACTGACGAGATCACCGATTGGCAGTTGGCGGCGACGGCCGAACACTCGTCGACCGGACTTCGCTCAGCGGAGATCGAGGCGCTCGAAGCCCTACCCGACGACGACATCAAGGCCGCGCTGCAGGAACTCCCGGAGGACTTCCGGATGGCGGTGTACTACGCCGACGTGGAAGGTCTGCCTTACAAGGAGATCGCGGAGATCATGGACACGCCGATCGGAACCGTCATGTCCCGGCTGCATCGTGGCCGGCGCCAGTTGCGCGATCTACTCGCCGACGTCGCCCGTGAGCGCGGCTTCAACCGCGCCGCACGCAACTCCGAGAGCGGGGTGAAGAGATGAGCGGCACACAGCGAAGTGATGATCAGGGTGGCGACATGGATCCTGAGTTCGTCGAACTCGACTGCTCCGCGGTGATCGCGGATGTCTGGTTGCTCCTCGACGACGAGTGCGATGCCGATGCACGGTCACGTCTGCAGGAGCATCTCGACACCTGCCCATCGTGTTTTGCCCATTACGGCATCGAGCAGCAGATGAAGACTCTGATCAACCGGAAGTGCGGCGGCGATCACGCACCCGAAGGGCTGCGTGAGCGGTTGCGTGTCGAGATCCGTCGGACCGTGATCGTGCGGGAGTCGGGTACCGACTGACCCGGTTGGGTGACGTCACCACGGGCTGGTGACGTCCGCACCTCACCTGCCCCGCGGCGGTCGACAGAACCCGGAAAAACGCCGAGAGCATCCACCCTTGTGCAGAGAGGCGACTCTCTGTTCCAAAGGTGGATGCTCTCGGCGTTTTTTCGGGTTCTCTCGACGCGTACCGCGTCAGACCACACCCTCAAGCTCGCTACCCGAGTCGAAACTCAGGAGTTGGGACGCTTGCCGTGGTTGGCAGCGTTCTTCTTACGAGCGCGCTTCTTGCGTCCGCGCTTGCCCATGACGGACCTCCTTCGTACTGTGTGCGGGTCTGATTGTCCCACGTGTGGCATGCGTGATCACAATCGCCTGTCGTCGCGCCGCCGTGTGCGTCGGCTAGGTTATGACCATGGCTGAAGACGTCGTGGCGGAGATCGTCGCCAGCGTGCTGGAAGTACGGGCGAGCGCCGGGCAGCAGGTCGAGGTGGGCGACACCCTGGTGCTCCTCGAGTCGATGAAGATGGAGATCCCGGTCCTGGCGGAGGAACCGGGCACCTTGGCCGATGTCAAGGTCGTGGTCGGCGATGTGATCCAGGCCGGCGACATCATCGCCGTCTACGAATGAACGGTGCGGGCAGGCGATTGCGTTCGCCGGACCGCTCGGCTGAGTAGCCCCAGCTATGTCGACGCTGGCAGATCTTCTGGCAGAACACACGCAGCTGTCCGACGCCGCGGCAGCCCACCTGCAGCGTCTGGTCGCGGAATGGCAGTTACTGGCCGATCTGTCGTTCGCGGACCTGCTGATGTCGGTGCGGACCGAGAACGGCGACATGGTGACGGTGGCACAATGTCGCCCGAACACCGCGTCGACCGTCTTTCCGAGCGATGAGGTCGGTTCGGTGGCCGACCGCGCGATGAATTCGCAACTGGACCGGGCATTCTTCGCCGACCGGGTGTTGCGTGACGAGGACCCGGAGTGGTTCGGTTCGGTGGCGATTCGTCGCGAAGCGGTTCCGGTGGGGTTTCCCGGCGCCGACGGAGCGATCGCGGTTCTCACGCGCGCGGTGGATCTGACCCATCCACGGTTGCCGTCACCTCTCGAGCTGGCCTATCAGGACTCGGCGAACGATCTGTGTCAGATGGTCGCCGATGGGACCTTTCCGCATCAAGAGGGCAATCCGCGCGGTCTGTCCACACCCCGCGCGGGTGACGGATTCGTCCGGGTCGACGAGCACGGGATGGTCGTCTATGCCAGCCCCAATGCGTTGTCTGCGTTCCACCGGATGGGGTGGAGTGCGGAACTGACGCACACCCGGCTGTCGGAGGTGACGTCGGCGTTGTTGACCGATCGGTTCGAATCCGAGGACGTGGCCACCATGATCGATGCGGCAGCGGGGGTCACCGCGCCGCCGGTGACGCCGTACCGCGACGTCGGGATGCGGATGGAGGCCGATGCCAGTCGGGCGACCGTGCTCATCCGTGCGGTACCGCTGCATCCGCGGGCCGTCGATACCGGCGCGGTGGTGTTGATCCGCGACGTCACCGAGGTCAAACGACGTGACCTCGCGTTGATCAGCAAGGATGCGACGATCCGCGAGATCCACCATCGGGTCAAGAACAATTTGCAATCGGTGTCGGCGCTGTTGCGTCTGCAGGCACGGCGCACCTCCAACCCGGAGGCGCGCGGCGCGCTGACCGAGGCGGTACGCAGGGTGGCGTCTATCGCCCTCGTGCACGAATTGCTCTCCGGCAGTGTCGACGAGGAGGTTGATCTCGACGAGGTCGTCGATCGGTTGGTGCCGATCCTGGTCGATGTCGCCTCCAGGGATGCCAGAGTGCAAGTGCGGCATCGTGATCGACTCGGTGTGCTCTCGGCGGAGCTCGCGATGCCGCTGGTGATGGTGCTCACAGAACTGATCCAGAACGCGATCGAGCACGGCTTCGATGATGGCGCCGCCGACAGCGAGATCGAGATCGTGGCCCACCGAGATGTCCGAACACTCCGTATCGCCATACGTGACAATGGTTTCGGGCTACCCGCTCATTTCGACATGAGCACCTCGGATCGACTCGGCCTGCAGATCGTGCAGACCATGGTGTCGATCGAACTCGGTGGCACCCTGGCCATGGGAGCGAATCCCGCGGGCCGGGGCGCCGAGGTGAGTGTGACGATCCCGTTGCGCTGAAAGCGAACCTGCTGATGGCCGAGATCGTATGTCCCACAGACGAAGAGACCCGGCCGGGGCCGGGTCTCTTCGATGTCGCCGTGGCGACTGGAGGCTGTGGCCCCTGTCAG
Source organism: Gordonia aquimaris (assembly GCF_026262595.1). Taxonomy (NCBI): domain Bacteria; kingdom Bacillati; phylum Actinomycetota; class Actinomycetes; order Mycobacteriales; family Gordoniaceae; genus Gordonia; species Gordonia aquimaris. Next base: position 91,345 of record NZ_JAPKFM010000014.1, read on the forward strand.
ACGCTGCTCCGCGTCCGCGTCCGCGCGGTGCGCCGTTTAAGCGCGCGCCGCTCGTCCTCGCTCATTCCTCCCCAGACGCCTGCGTCCTGCCCGGACTCCAGGGCCCACGAGAGGCATTCGGCCGTGACGGGGCACCGGGCGCAGACGAGCTTCGCATCAGCGATCTGTGCGATGGCCGGTCCGCTGGTCCCCACCGGGAAGAACAGCTCCGGATCTTCGTCGCGACAGATTGCTTTGTGACGCCAGTCCATTCCTTCTCCTTCAGGTGCTTGACGCACCACTCGACAACTACCAATGTCTGGTTTGTTGTGGCTGTAACCGCTAGTTCACGCGGACCCACCAAATGTTTCCGCACTGTTGCTTGTGAATACTTTCACGAATCCAGGCGAAGTCAATGGTGTTCCGTTAACACGTGTGCAATATCACTGTTCGGTGACCCTCCCCGAGGGGGGTGGCTGCACTTGGTTGCGCACCGATGTACTACTCTACTCGGGTTTGTGGCTGCTTTGGTGTGATTTTCGCTGGTCGCCGAAAGAAATCCCTGGTGGTCTTCGAGCCATAGTCGGTAGTCTGTGAGGCATGCCACGACGACGACGTTGATCCTCATCACACCGACCGCGCTCCCGGCGACGGGCTGAGGGCGCCGACCGGCTGAGCGTGGCCGCCTCGGTCGCGGCACTGGCCGAGGACGCGATCCCGCTCTACCCACTGTATGCGGTCATGTTCGCCGACCCCGACGTCGTCGGGGCCGGACTCTCACCCGCGTCGATCTCCGTGCTGTTCATCATCTGGTCGGCGTGCTCCTTTCTCTTCGAGATCCCGACCGGGCTACTTGCCGACCGTGTCTCGCGTCGCCCGCTGCTCGTCGTGGGTCCGCTGGTGACCGGGGCAGGCTTTGCGCTGTGGACCTGGTGGCCGTCGTTCGGGGCGTTCGCTGCGGGCTTCGTGTTGTGGTCGGCGGGCTCGGCGCTGCGCTCCGGCACGACGCAAGCGCTGCTCTACGACACCCTGGCCGCCCGAGGGCACGCCGTGCGCTATGCGGCGCTGGCCGGCCGACTGCGCGCATTCGGTGCCTGCGGTGTGCTGGTGGGCACGGTGTCGGCGGTGCCGTTGGCGGCGTGGGGCGGATACCAGGCGGCCGGCGCGGCGAGCGTCGCGGCGTGCGTGGTCTGCGCGGTCGCGTCGTGGGCACTGCCCGAAGAGCGGGCACCCGTCGGTGACGTGGACGATCTCGCGCGAGGCGACGGCGACGGAGCCGACCGGGAAACGGATGCCGAACACGGCGTCACGTGGACCGTCTCGGTGACGGCCATCCGCATGCTGCGCACCGACCGGGCGCTGGGCGGGCTGTTTCTGCTGGTGATCGCGCTCACCTGGGTATCAGCACTCGACGAGTATCTGCCGCTGCTCGCCGACGAGATGTGGCATGGGGGCCGGTGGGGATGGCCCCCTTCCATCGGGGTCCCCGTTGCGATGATCGTGGTTGCCGTCGGGGACATCGTCGGTGGCTGGGCGGCACAGCGGACCCGAATCGAGCGGCTCACCGCGCGGGGCACGGCGCCGTGGCTGCTCTTGGGCGCAGCGGCACTGGCAGTCGGCTCGTGGTGGACCTATCCGGCCGGAATCGTGTTGGTTGCGGGTGCCTTCGCGATCTTCGGCTGGGCGTTCGTGATGGCCGAGGCGATGATGCAGCGGCGGGTTCGGTCCGAAGTAAGGGCCACCACCTCGTCGGTGGTCGGCGTGGGGGAGGAGGTGATCGCCGTGGTGGCGTTCGGTGCCTGGGCGCTGGGATCGGGCTGGTGGCCCCCATCGGTGTTGTTCGCCGTCGCGGCGGTGCCCTATGCCGTGCTGGGTGTGCTGCTGGGCATCGGAGTGGGGGCCACCACGGCGAGAGCGTCGGCGCGATACCCGAAATCGACCGCATGATGGGCGCCGATGTAGTCGCCGTCCATCTGGACGTCGATGGGTTCCTCGGCGCGGAACCGCACCCAGGCGACGTCGTCGTCGCGATGCAGATGGCGCGCTTTCGGCGTGCGATGGCTGAGCAGCCGGGCGGCCAGCGGGATATTGCGGGCGACGCCTGTCGACGTGGCCGCGAACACCCCGAGTCGCGTGTCGAAGCCGGTCGTCGGATTGGTGCGGATCTCGAAGTCGCCCAGGTAGGTCCACGGACTCGTGTTCGACACGAACGCGAACCGGACGCCGTCGATCGGGTCGAGGCCGGGCAATTCGACGGTGAACGACGAACGGTCCATCGCATTGCGCAGGAAGGACGCGACAGTCGTCCACAGGTAGCGCATCGGCGTGGCCGCCTTGCCGGCATGCCGCTTGTCCTCCATCGCATGCACGACGACGGCATCCATTCCCATACCGGTGTTGAACAGGAACCACCGATCGCGGGTGTGTCCCAGGCCGATGCGCCGGCACCCGCCGGCCTCTAGCAGTCCACTGAGCTGAGCGGTCGCCGCGAGTGGATCGGGTTCGATACCCAGGGTGCGCGCGAAGACGTTGGCACTGCCGCCCGGGATGACGCCGAGCGCCGGCAGCCGGCGGTCGGGATCTGGCATGGTGCTCGGCGGCCCCAGGATGCCGTTGACCGCTTCGTTGACCGAGCCATCGCCACCGTGGACGAGCACCACGTCGAATCCTTCGTCGACCGCACGGGCGGCCAGCTCGTGGGCGTGACCACGATGGGTGGTGTGTTCGACGTCGAGGGCGAACCGTGAACTCAGCGTGTGCGCCAGAGCGTCGCGGCCGGCCGGGGTGGTCGCGGTGGCGAAGGGATTGACGATGAGCATCATGCGCACGAGATCCCACGATATGGGGTCCGGGCGTGTGCCGTGCACCCGCCCATCTCCGTCGTCGCTCGCCACCCATAGTCTGGAGTGGTGAGCAGCAAGCAGGGCGCCGGTCGCGCAACAGGTGGTGACGGGCAGTCGGGGGCCGATTCCGCGGTGGCGCAGCGACCGCCGACCACCGTGCGGGCGGCCGGTGCGGTGACCGCGCTGGAGGGCGCCGTCGCCGTCGTCGTCGCGATTGTTCTCGCCATCCGCGAGGCGGCGGGCCATCGGGAGGCGTTCATCAGCGGCTACGGCACCGCGGCATGGTTCGGCATCATCGGCGGCGGAGTGTTGATCGGCGGCATCGCCCTGCTGACAGGTCGCCGATGGGGACGGGCGATTTCGGTGGTCGCCCAGATCCTGCTACTGCCGGTTGCCTATGCGCTGCTGACCGACAGCGGGCAGCCGTGGTTCGGTATCCCGCTGGCCATCGCGGCGCTGGCCGTGCTGGTGCTGATCTTCAGTCCGGCATCCACGCGATGGCTGGTCGGCGAGTACACCACCGACGACACCCCCGAGTCGGGAGCCGACTCGCGACGACGACGCTGACCCGGGCGGTACCGATCACGGCCGGTTCGACTCGGGCCGGTCGGTAACGCGGGTTACCCCAGACGGGTGGAAAGATCGGCCGTACAGTTGAGGCCATGACCCGCATGCTGGCCATCGCGAATCAGAAGGGTGGGGTCGCCAAGACCACCACTGTCGCGTCATTGGGCGCGGCGCTGGCCGACCTTGACGTGTCGGTACTCGTCGTGGATCTCGATCCCCAAGGCTGTCTTACCTTCTCACTCGGGCACGACCCCGACCAGCTGGAATCGTCGGTGCACGACGTGTTGTTGGGCGAGGAGGAGATCGCCGACGTGTTGCTCGACACCGACGACAACGTGACGCTGTTGCCGGCGACCATCGACCTGGCCGGCGCCGAGGCGTTGTTGTTGATGCGGCCGGGGCGGGAGTACGCCCTCAAACGCGCACTCGCCGAGGTCGCCGAGGACTACGACGTCATCCTGATCGACTGTCCACCGTCACTGGGTGTGCTCACCCTCAACGGGCTCACCGCCGCCGACGAGGTGGTGGTTCCGCTGCAGTGCGAGACGCTGGCCCACCGCGGCGTCGGGCAACTGTTGCGCACAGTCAACGAGGTGCAACAGATCACCAACCCGGCGTTGACGACCCTGGGCGCGGTGGCCACCCTCTATGACGCGCGCACCACCCACAGCCGTGACGTGCTCGGTGATGTCGCCGACCGCTACGACCTGCCGGTTCTGGACCCACCGATACCGCGTACGGTGCGGTTCGCCGAGGCGTCGGCGTCGGGCACGTCGGTGATGCGCGGCCGGAAGAACAAGGGCGCCAACGCTTATCGTGGACTGGCGGAGAATCTCTGGAAGCATTGGGAGGCCGGGACACCGGTTCAGACTTTCGACACCGCCTGACGTCTGAATCTGTATCTATGAGCGGCGCAGCACTCCTGCGTGACCAGCCGGGTGCGCAGCGCCGACGATGCTCCCGAGCGGGGTGTGTGACGACCCGGCATCGTACGGCCGGGATCAGGCAGGGGAGTAGGACGTGACGGTTGGCCCCCACTGTTCGATGACGTCGGCGCCCAGCACCCGCAGAGCCACCGGCTCGTCGCGGCGGCCGTCTCGCGGCAGGGTCATCGCGCGCAGTTCGCGGCCGGTGGCCCCGTCGCGGACGCTGACGCCGTCGGCGGTCGGCAGGAGCAGCTGGCCGGCCATGACCTCGCCCGTCCCGATGGTGCCGGGGATCTGGTAGATGGGCCGAAGATCGGAAGCGTCCAGCACCACGGTGGCCGTGCCGGTGTAGAAGGTGGTCAGGCCGCCGCCGGTGACGACGACTCCATCACCGGGGGGTGCTTGCACCCCGTTAACGGTGTTCGTGGCGGTGGGTGCTCCGTCCGAGGAGAACTGCCGGATCGTCGGCGTTCGATTGCCGTCAGGCGTCGGGGTGTCCGCGGCGGGAAGCGGCGGGTCGCCGCCGCCGTCGTAGACCGCGATGGTCGAACTGGTCATCGCGATCAGGATCGGCGGTGGGCCCGCTGAACCATCGGTGATTATCGATGAACCGTACTGCTGCACATCTTCATCGTCGTCGAGGACGGCACCGAGCACGGTCAACCGGTAGCCAGGGTCATCGGCGCAGCGCTCGATGACCGCGACGCGGCTACCACCGACCGCGGACGACAGCAACTGGCAGTCAGAGCGGCCCGGCTGCACATCCGGGTTCACCGGTGCATCCACCCGGCCGTACTCGATTCCGCGCACCAGATTCGACCCCCACGTCTCCAGACGTGTAGGGCCCTGGGAGACAACGTAACCGGAGTCCGACAGGAGTCGGACTCGATCGTCGGCGTCACTGCTGCGGCCGCCCGCACGCTGTCCCGAGGAAGCATCGAGTGCGGTGATCTCGCCACAACCGCGCGAGTTGCGGTAGGCGGCGAGCACCTTGTTGTTGCTCGCCGGCCACGCCGCGATCGCCGCGCACAAGTCCAGGTTCCGGGTGTAGCGCCACAGTTCGCGTCCGGTCCGCGGGTCGCGGCCCGCCACGGTGCCGCCGTCGGCGGTCACCACGGTCGAGTTCGCGACGGCCGGGATCCGGGTGGCCGGCGACTGCGCCCGCCACGAAGGTGTGAGGGCCGTGGGCACCTGCGCCGACGGCTCGACCTCGGGTACCGGCGCGACGGCTTGAACGCTCTCGGTCTGCCGGACCGGACTGTTCGCCCAGACGAGCACTCCGACGACGACGGTGACCACGATGATCGCCGCGGTGACCGCCAGGTCGACCGGGGTGCGACGCTCAGGTCGAATACGGGCCACGTGCCCTCCGGTCGCCACTCACACGTCGACCAGCGCCGAAACGGGTCACTCGGCTGCGGCGACGGTCGTGGTCTTCTCCGGCTGTGAGTCGCCCGACGCAGCACCGCGCTTGGCGCTGCCGCGACGACGACGACGTCGACGCGGGCGCTCACCGCCGGCGGAATCGCTACCGTCGGCCGTACCGGCCCCCGCGTCTGTGGTGTTCTTGCCCGACGTCTGATTGTCGGCGGCGTCGTCCGAGGACTGCGCCGCTCCGTCGGAGGACTTGCCGCCGCGGGTACGTCGACGCACCCGGTTCGACTTCGGACGCTGCGACCTGCTCGTGCGCTCCTCGCGCTCACCGGATGGCTTCGGCGTGGCGATTCGTCCGGTGGCCGATTCCGGGATCGAGAGCTCTTCGCGCAGATGCTCCGAGGTCGAGTAGGTCTCCACCGGCGCCGGCACATCGAGACCCAGCGCCGAGTTGATCAGCTCCCAGCGATGCAGCTCATCCCAGTCGACCAGGGTGATCGCGATGCCGGTCCGGCCGGCACGTCCGGTGCGGCCGATGCGGTGCACGTAGGTCTTGTCGTCCTCCGGGCACTGATAGTTGATGACGTGGGTGACATCCTCCACGTCGATGCCGCGGGCTGCGACGTCGGTGGCCACGAGCACGTTGATGTCACCGTTGCGGAAACGCTTGAGTGCTTTCTCGCGCGCGACCTGTCCGAGGTCACCATGTACCGCGCCGACGGAGAAACCGCGTTCGGCGAGGTCGTCGGCGACCTTCTGTGCCGTGCGCTTGGTGCGGGTGAAGATCATCGTGGCGCCCCGGCCCTCGGCCTGCAGAATGCGTGCGACCAGTTCGGCCTTGTCGAGTGCGTGGGCGCGGTAGATGAACTGCGTGGTCCGCTCGTGGACGGCCGAGTCATTGGCGTGTTCGGCGCGGATGTGGGTCGGGCGGTGCAGGAACGTGCGGGCCAAGGTGACGATCGGACCCGGCATGGTGGCCGAGAAGAGCATGGTCTGCCGGGGTGTGGGCAGGGCTGCCATGATGCGTTCGATATCGGGCAGGAACCCGAGGTCGAGCATCTCGTCGGCCTCGTCGAGCACCAGCACGCCGACCTTGCCGAGGATGAGGTGGCCCTGCTGGGCGAGATCGAGCAGGCGGCCGGGAGTGCCGACGACCAAGTCGACGCCCGACTTGAGGTCGGCGATCTGCGACTCGTAGGGGCGCCCGCCGTAGATCGAGGTGATCTTGAGCGGACGGGTGGTGCCGTCGGCGAGGGTGACGTCGAGCTTCTTGGCCGCGACCTCGAGGTCGCCGGTCACCTGCAGACACAGCTCGCGGGTCGGCACGATGACCAGGGCGCGCGGAGTGTTGTCGAGTGGACGGAGACCCGATGCCTCGGCAGTCGCGAGACGATGCATCATCGGTACGCCGAATCCGTAGGTCTTACCCATGCCGGTACGGGCCTGACCGATCAGGTCGTCCCCGGACAGGGCCAGGGGAAGCGTCAGCTCCTGGATCGCGAAGGTATGTGTCTTGCCGTCGTCGGCGAGTGCCTCGACGATGCTGTCGTGCACGCCGAGTTCGGCGAAGGTGGGGGAGGTGTGGGTTTCGTCGACGATCGTCGTCTGGACGTCGTCACGGGAGTTGGTCCCGGTGGTATCGCTCATGTGAGGTTGTATGCCTTTCTGCATTTCCCGCACGCACGAAAGGCACCACAGTGGGGTCGAGCGGCCTGCGCCGGAAGGGCCCTGGTCGGGCCGCGTCGGTGGGTCCGGGAGGGACCGCGCAAACCGCGTTCGGTGACTGTGTGGTGGCTCCGCTCGGGCAGTGTCACCCGGCGACCAGTGCGCGCACATTGTCCGGTGACCGCGCGATGAAAGGGCCGCTCCGCCCGGCCGTGATGAGTCGTTGCCGGTCGGTTCGCCACCGAATCGTCATGATCGCGTCAGTGCACCGTCGTCCAGTGTACTTGGTGAACGTCGAGAGCCCGCATACCATCACCAGCATGTCGACTGCGCCGCACCCATCCGGAGTTTCCCCCGATCCCGCAGATGCCGCTGCGACCAGCGACGATGGCGGTGCCATCGGCAAGTTGTTCGCCGTCTTGCTGGCCGGTGAATACGCGGCTTTCTATCGCCTCATCGACGAGTCCCGGATGGCACCCGACGTCGCGAGCAAGGTGGCCATCGCCCGGATGGCGGCGTCGGAGATCAATCACTACGACACGTTGGCCGAGCAGGTCTGCGCGCGCGGCATCGACCCGATCGCGGCGGTCGAGCGTTACCGATCGATCTTTGACGACTACCACCGTGTTACCACCCCGAAGACCTGGTATGAGGCGCTGGTGAAGGCGTATGTGGGCGACGGACTCGCGGCCGACTTCTACACCGAGGTCTCGGGAGTTCTGCCCGCCGATGCGCAGACCGTCATCCGCGAGGTGATGGCCGAGACGGCCAACTCCCGGTTCGCGCGCGACCAGGTCGCGGCCGCCGTCGCCGCCGACCCGTCCTTGAGATCGCCGCTGATCCTGTGGGGCCGGAGATTGCTCGGCGAGGCCGTCACGCACGCCCAGTGGGTGCTCGCCGCCGAGGAGGAGGTCACCGACCTGCTGTTCGCCGGTTCGGCATCGCTTCAGGGTATTGCCGGATTCTTCGATGCGATCACCGCCGACCACGCCACCCGGATGGCCGAACTCGGTCTCGGTGGATAGGTCGGGTGGGGTCGAGGCTTCGCGTGTTGCGCTGTGAGCGGAGCCGATGTCGTCGGCGATCGGGTCTGATCTAGCCTGGATCAGCAGACAGTTGAGTGCCGTGTGCGCGGTTGGCCGCGACGCGGCGGATGACCTTCGGAAGGGTGGCCATGGCCGTTGAAGTGAAGATCGGAATCACCGACAGTCCTCGTGAGCTGTCCATCCAGACCACACTCACCAGTGACAAGGCGTACTCGGAGGTCGAGGCGGCGCTGTCGGGTTCCGGACAACTGCTCGCGCTCACCGACGACAAGGGCGCGCGCTTCCTGGTGCCGGTGACGAAAATCGCCTACGTCGAGGTGGGCAGTACCGAGAACCGGCGGGTGGGCTTCGTCGCCTCCTGACCCATCGGCTCCGATGTACGGCCGCTGTCGATGAGTGTCGACGGCGGCCGAAGTCGTTTCCGCAGCCGGCTCCGGGGAGAGCGTGGCGGTGTCGAGCGCTTCTCGGAGCTTCTCAGGCCAGGTCGTCGGAGTCGTCGTCGCCCGTCCCGATGCCCTGCAACGGCACGTGGGACAGCCCGCCCCACAACAGGGCGACCGTGGTGTCCACCGCGGCCCGCTTGTCGACCGGGCGTTTTGCCTCGAGCCAGTAGCGGGCGTTGACCTGGCTTGCGCCGACCAGCCCCGCAGCGAGCATCCGCGAGCGGTACGGGTCGAGGCCGGAGTCGTGCATGACCAGCCCGTAGACCGCGTCGACGCATGCCTCGGTGGCTCCCTCCACCCGCCGGATCACAGCGGGATCCTTGGCGTCGGAGGAGAAGATGAGCCGGTAGCCGGAGTTGTCCTGGTCGATGAAGTCAAAGAATGCCTCCACCGCGGCACGCACGCGCTGCTTGTTGTCGGTCGTGGTCAGCAGCGCGCGGTTGACGTCGCTGACGAGCTTCTCGGCGTGGGAGTCGACGACGGCGATGTAGAGGTCCAGTTTCGACGGGAAGTGCTGATACAGCACCGGCTTGCTGACTCCGGCATGCACGGCGATCTCGTCCATGCCCGCAGAGTGGTAGCCGCGCTCCACAAAGATCTCGCTCGCTGCATCGAGCAGCTGCATACGCCGGGCACTGCGCGGCAGTCGGGTGTTGCGCGCGGCACCGTTCGACGGGTTTGTGGTGGTCGACATGGGTAGAGCGTACTCGGCGACGATGCCGGGTCCCGTGGCCGCACGGCCCCATCGCGACACACCGTTCCACGCCTGCGCGTTTACCTGTGAGAAGGTTGAGCTGTGAGTCACCCAGGAGGCGGGCCGAACTCGCCGTACCCCGGGGCCGGAGGGCCCGGCGCGACCGGTGGGGGGATCGGGGCCGGGCGGACAACCGGCACGACCACGGGCATGCGCACCGGTGCCGGGTCGTCGGCGGAGCCCCCGCGGGCCAGACCGAAGCCGGACCAACCACTGCGTGCCCGGTGGGATCCCACCGACGACAGCGGACGGATCCGGGTCGATCGCGATGCACAGCCCGAGCGCAAGAAACAGAGCGCATTGGGTCGGTTCGTCGCCACCTATGGGTGGCGCGCCTATGCCATCCCGGTCTTGATCGTGCTGACCGTCGTGCTCATCGTGGTCACCGTGCGGTCCGCCGACGACACCGCCTTCGTGCCCGCCGCGGACGTCAACCCCGATGCGGCCTCACGCAACACCGACGTGAGCAAGGAGACCGGGCCGATCGGTGCCCCGACCGGAACCATCCAACCCGAGGCATTGCCCGCCGGGACACTGCCCGCCGGCGGGCCGTACACCGAAAAGGGGCGTGAGGTCTACCACGTGGTGCCCGGGGCCGGCAAGCAGGTCGGCACCGGCGGCGAGGTCTACACCTACACCGTCGAGGTCGAGAACGGCATCAACGCGCAGGACTTCGGCGGCGATCGGTCGTTCGCGAAGATGGTCGACGCGACCCTGGCGAATCCGCGCAGTTGGATCGGGGACGGGAAGGTCAGCTTCCGACGCATTGACTCCGGTGAGCCGGACCTGCGCATCACGCTGGCATCGCCGGCCACGACACGTGAGTTGTGCGGCTACCAGATCCAGCTGGAGACGTCGTGCTTCTATCCGCCGGAGGAGCGGGTGACGCTCAACGAGGCGCGCTGGGTACGTGGTGCCATCTCATATCAGGGTGACGACCTTCTTTACCGGCAGTACCTGATCAACCACGAGACAGGGCACGGCATCGGGTACGAGGCGCATGAACCGTGTAAAGAGAACGGCGCGCTGGCGCCGGTGATGATGCAGCAGTCGTTCGGGGTGGCCAACAGCGAGATCATGGCGCTCGACCCCGATATGCAGGCGAATCGCAGCTATGTGTGCAAGCCGAATCCGTGGCCGTTCCCCGACCTGTGATGCGGCCGTACGTGGCTGCGGAATGACCGTGCCGCCGCGGCTGTTGTGATCAGCAGACCGCTCTCGAACAACGACGTAGGAGGAGGCGCCCGTGTCGTCCTTGCCCCCGCTGGTGGAACCTGCAGCGGAACTGTCCAACGAAGAGGTGGCCCGATACAGCCGCCACCTGATCATCCCGGATGTGGGGATGGACGGCCAGAAGCGGTTGAAGAATGCCAAGGTGCTGGTGATCGGCGCGGGTGGTTTGGGATCACCCACGCTGCTGTACCTGGCTGCCGCGGGTGTCGGCACCATCGGCATCGTCGAGTTCGACGTGGTCGACGAGTCCAATCTGCAGCGTCAGGTCATCCACGGACAGTCCGACATCGGCCGGCCCAAAGCAGAGAGCGCCCGCGACTCCATCCTCGAGATCAACCCGTTCGTCACGGTCAACCTGCACGACGAGCGCCTGGAACCCGAAGGCGCCATCGAACTGTTCTCCCAGTACGACCTGATCCTCGACGGCACCGACAACTTCGCGACGCGTTACCTCGTCAACGATGCCGCCGTGCTCGCGCACAAGCCGTACGTGTGGGGGTCGATCTACCGGTTCGAGGGTCAGGCGTCGGTGTTCTGGGAGGACGCGCCGGACGGGCGCGGCCTCAACTACCGAGATCTGTATCCGCAGGCGCCGCCGCCCGGCATGGTGCCCTCGTGCGCCGAGGGCGGTGTGCTCGGCATTCTGTGCGCCTCGATCGGATCGATCATGGGTACCGAGGCGATCAAGTTGATCTGTGGCATCGGTGAACCGCTGCTGGGTCGCCTGATGGTCTACGACGCCCTGGACATGAGCTACCGCACCATCAAGATCCGCAAGGACCCCGAGGGTGAGCGGGTCACCGAGCTCATCGACTACGACGACTTCTGCGGGGTGGTCTCCGATGAGGCCGCCGATGCCGTGGACGGTTCGACGCTGACCGCCGCCGAGCTCAAGGAGAAGATCGACGCCGGCGATCGTGTCGCTCTCATCGATGTCCGGGAGCCGGTGGAGTGGGACATCGTCCACATCGACGGTGCCACGCTCATCCCCAAGGACGAGATCCTGTCCGGTGCCGGACTCGCCAAGTTGCCGCAGGATCGCCCAACGGTGCTCTACTGCAAGACCGGTGTTCGCTCGGCAGAAGCGCTCGCCGCGCTCAAGCGCGCAGGGTTCGCCGACGCCACGCACCTGCAGGGCGGGGTCACCGCGTGGGCCAACCAGGTGGACAAGACGCTGCCGGTTTACTGATCGGGCGCATTCTTGTGGTCCGGGGCGTGATTGGGGCCCAGATGCCCGCGTCGTTGCGGCGTTCTTCCTGCATCGCTCGGTAATCTCTGCAGATGTGAACACCGTCGAGCCACCCGAACACGTGTTGAACACGTTCGGGCTGACCGCACATCCGCCGATCCAGATGGGCGATTCCTGGGTCGGCGGTTGGCGGGTCGGTGAAGTCGTCTTGTCCTTGGTGCCCGACCACGCGCGGGCCGCATGGTCGGCGTCGGTCCGTGAATCGCTCTACGTCGAGGGGTTGCGGATCGCGCGACCGTTCCGCGCCACCGACGGCCGATATGTTGTGTCCGGGTGGCGAGCGGATACCTATATCGCCGGTGCGCCAGAGCCGCGGCACGACGAGGTCGTCCTGGTGGCCGATCGCCTGCATGCGGCCACCGCAACGCTGGACCGGCCACGGTTCCTGTTGCAATCGCCGGCGCCGCCGCATACCGACGTCGACGTGTTCACCGCCGCCGATCGTGCGGCGTGGGAGGACGTCCCGTTGCGCACGGCCCGGGCGGCCGGCATGGGGGAGCCGACGTCGCCGGATGGTGCGCAGAGCGTCGAGATGCTGAAAACCCTTGCCACCCTTCGTAAGAACGTGTCGCTGCAGTCGCAAGTGGTGCACGGTGACCTTTTCGGCACCGTCCTGTTCGCCGGTGCCGCCGCGCCGGGCATCACCGACATCGTGCCGTACTGGCGGCCCGCGTCCTGGGCGTCAGCGGTGGTTGTGGTGGATTCGCTCGCCTGGGGTGGCGCTGACGACGACCTCGTGCGACGCTGGGCGGATCAGTCGGAATGGCCGCAGATGATGCTGCGGGCAACCATGTTCCGTCTGGCGGTCCACGCGTTACATCCGCGTGCCACCGCCGGCGCACTGCCCGGGCTGCAGCGGGTCGTCGATCTCGTGCGCTTGATGCTGTAGGCGCAGGTCAGAGTCTTCTGGTCCTTCTCACACGCGCGTCCTCGCGATGTGAGCACAACGTGACTCTTCGGTCACGCGAGGGAAAATCCCGGCAACACACGCTGCCTAACTTTGAGTCCAATCGTCCGACAGAGTCGTCGGTCACTGCGTCCACAACAACGATTGGATGACTCATGCCCGTACTTCCCGCATCCGTGCGGACCGCGCTCGCGCGTGACCACCGGATCACCGACTGGGATCCCGAGGACCGCACAGCCTGGGACAACGGTAACGCCGCCATCGCCAGGCGAAACCTGGTGTGGTCGGTGATCTGCGAGCACGTCGGCTTCTCGGTGTGGTCGCTGTTCTCGGTGATGGCCCTGTTCATGGGCCCGGAGTATGGCATCAGCCTCGATCAGAAGTTCATCATCGCGGCGACCGCCACTTTCGTCGGCTCCTGCCTGCGCATTCCCTACACCCAGGCGACCGCGCGGTTCGGTGGCCGCAACTGGGCGATCTTCAGCGCCATCGTGCTGCTGATCCCGACGGCGCTGACCATGATGCTGATGATGAACCCGGGCGAGTTCGGATTCGGCTGGTTCCTCGGCGTCGCCGCACTGACCGGTTTCGGCGGCGGCAACTTCGCCTCGTCGATGACCAACATCAACGCCTTCTATCCGCAGCGGCTCAAGGGCTGGGCGCTGGGTCTCAACGCCGGCGGCGGCAACATCGGTGTGCCGGTGGTGCAGCTCATCGGCCTCGCGGTCATCTGGCTCGCCTCCGATCAGCCTGAGATCGTCTGTGCCATCTATCTGGTGGCTCTCGCCGTGGCCGGTGTCGGCGCGGCGATCTACATGGACAACCTCGATCACCAGACTTCCAGCGGCCGCGCGATGATCGACTGCCTCCGGCACAAGGACACCTGGCTGATCTGCCTGCTCTACATCGGCACCTTCGGATCGTTCATCGGTTTCGGATTCGCTTTCGCGCAGGTCCTCAACATCAGCTTCACCGAGGCCGGCGCCGAGAAGCCCGCGCTGGCCGCCGCCACGATCGCCTGGATCGGGCCGCTGCTCGGCTCTGTGTCGCGCCCCTACGGCGGCAAACTCGCCGACCGCGTCGGCGGCGGCAAGGTGACGCTGTACTGCTTTGCCGCGATGACGCTGTCCGCCGCGATCCTGGTCATCGCCGGCACCGTCGCCGACAGCAATGGTCAGATCAGCGGGGGTGTGCTCAGCGCATTCGTCGTCGGCTTCATCCTGCTGTTCCTGCTCTCGGGAATCTCAAACGGTTCGGTCTACAAGATCATCCCGACCATCTGGGAGAACAAGTCCAAGGAGCTCACCGGCCTGAACGCGTTGGGCAAGACCAAGTGGTCGCGCAGCATGTCCGGTGCCCTCATCGGCATCGCCGGTGCGGCAGGCGGTCTCGGTGGCGTCGGCATCAACCTGGTGCTTCGGGCGAGTTATCAGTCGAATCAGTCGGCGACCGTTGCCTTTTGGATCTTCATGGGCTTCTACGTGCTCGCTGGAGTCATCACCTACGTGTTCTACGTCCGACGTCCGATGGTGATCAGCGAGACCACCGATCTGCAGGTCGCCGCCGACACGGTCGGTGCCGGCGAGACGACAGACGGCTCCGGGCCCGCCGACAAGGCGATGGCCTGAGCCAGACCAGCTCAGAATCAACAAGGAGTAACCAGTGACCAGCGAATCCAAGACCGTAGTCGTGGTCGGCCACGGCATGGTGGGTCACCGCTTCGTGCAGACCCTCCGTACCCGCGACATCAACGACACCTGGCGGATCGAAGTTGTTTCCGAAGAGGCCGATCCCGCCTACGACCGCGTCGGACTGTCCTCGTATGTCGGTGCCTGGCAGCGGAATTCGCTGGCACTGGATGGCAACACCTACGCGGGTGACGATCACGTCGTGACCCACCTGGGTGAAGTCGTGACCGACGTCGACCGCGCCGGCCGGCGGGTGGTGACGTCGGCGGGACGGGAAATCGACTATGACGCTCTCGTGCTCGCCACCGGGTCATATGCCTTCGTCCCGCCGGTTCCCGGACACGACAACGACAAATGTTTCGTCTATCGCACGCTCGATGATCTGGACGCCATCCGGACGGCCGCCGAGGCAGCCGGACCGGGTGCGCCCGGCATCGTCGTGGGCGGCGGTCTGCTGGGACTGGAGGCGGCCAATGCGCTGAAGCTGATGGGGATGACCCCCCATGTGGTGGAGTTCGCGCCACGGTTGATGCCCATGCAGGTCGACGACGGGGGCGGGTCGGTCCTGGAGAACCTGGTGACCGACCTGGGGTTGACTGTGCACACCGGCGTCGGAACGGCCGACATCGCCGATTCCGACTCCGGCGGGCTCACCGTGACGCTCAGCGACGACAGCGAGATCGATGCCGCCCTGGTCGTGTTCTCGGCGGGCGTGCGGCCGCGCGACCAGGTGGCCCGCGACGCCGGTCTTGCGGTCGGCGAACGTGGCGGCGTGCTGGTCGACACCTCATGCCGAACCGATGATCCCGACGTGTTCGCGATCGGGGAGGTCGCCGCAGTCGAGGGTCGTTGCTACGGGCTGGTCGCGCCCGGATACAGCACCGCCGAGGTGGTGGCCGACCAACTCCTCGGGCAGCAGTCCACTTTCCCCGGTGCGGACATGTCGACCAAGCTCAAATTGCTCGGTGTCGACGTGGCCAGCTTCGGTGACGCCATGGCGACCACCGAGAACGCGCTGGAGATCGTCTACCACGACCCCGTTGCCGGGCGGTACGCGAAAGTGGTGGTCTCCGATGACGCCAAGACACTGCTCGGCGGCATCCTCGTGGGTGATGCGTCGGCATACGCGCTGCTCAAACCGATGGTGGGCAGCGAGATCCCGGGTGACCCGGCTGCGCTGATCGCGCCGGCCTCGGGTCCCGCGGTCGGCGTGGACGCGCTGCCCGACGAGGCCGAGATCTGTTCGTGTAACGGCGTTTCCAAGGGAACCATCTGCTCGGCGATCGCCGACGGCGCCTGCGAGATCGCCGACATCAAGAAGACCACCTGCGCCGGAACCACCTGCGGTGGCTGTCTGCCCAGCGTCAAGTCGCTACTGGCGGCCTCTGGTGTGGAACTGTCCAAGGCCCTGTGCGAGCACTTCGAGCAGTCGCGCGCCGAACTGTACGAGATCATCTCGGTCACCGGTATCCGCACGTTCTCCGAGATCATCGACCGCTACGGCAGCGGTCAAGGCTGCGACATCTGCAAGCCGACGGTGGCGTCCATCCTGGCCTCCACGTCGAGCGACCACATCCTCGACGGCGAGCAGGCGTCCCTGCAGGACACCAACGACCACTTCCTCGCCAACATGCAGAAGAACGGCTCCTACTCGGTCGTCCCGCGCATGCCGGGCGGGGAGGTGACCCCCGAACAGCTCATCGTGATCGGTGAGATTGCCCGTGACTTCGGTCTGTACACCAAGATCACCGGTGGTCAGCGCATCGACCTCTTCGGCGCCCGCGTTGACCAGCTCCCGGAGATCTGGCGTCGCCTCGTCGACGCCGGCATGGAATCCGGGCACGCCTACGGCAAGAGCCTGCGCACGGTGAAGAGCTGCGTCGGGTCCACCTGGTGCCGCTACGGTGTGCAGGATTCCGTCGGCATGGCCGTCCTTCTGGAGAAGCGCTACCGGGGCCTGCGGTCGCCGCACAAACTGAAGTTCGGTGTGTCGGGCTGTGCCCGCGAATGCGCCGAGGCGCGGGGCAAGGATGTCGGTGTCATTGCCACCGAGAACGGGTGGAACCTCTACGTGGCCGGTAACGGCGGACAGAGCCCGAAACACGCCCAACTGCTGGCCAGCGGAGTGGATGACCAGACGCTGGTCGCCTACATTGATCGGTACCTGATGTTCTATATCCGCACCGCCGATCGCCTGCAGCGTACCGCGCCGTGGCTGGAGGCGATGGAGGGCGGACTCGATCATCTGAAGGCGGTGGTCTGCGACGACAGCCTGGGTCTCGCGGCCGATCTCGAAGCGGCCATGGAACGCCACGTCGAGGGCTACCGCGACGAGTGGGCAGCGGTACTCGAGGACGAGGATAAGCTCAAGCGCTTCGTCTCGTTCGTCAACGCACCGGAGGTGGTCGATCCGACGATCCAGTTCACCGACACCGACGTCGAGCGCAAGATCCCGGTGCTGCTCGACATGCCGTCGATGCCCGGCCGCGTCGACACCGAGTCCGCCACCAACGACGCAACAGAACGTGAAGGAGTGCCGACATGACAGTCGCTGCGCGATCGACGGCGAACCAACCCGCTGACCCGACCACGCATGCCGAGGCCGTACCCGGACAGTGGATCCGTGCGTGCGCCCTGGCCGATCTCGCCATCGGACGAGGGGCTGGTGTGTTGGGTCCGGACTTCGAGCAGGCCGCGCTCTTCCGCATCCCGGCGGTGGAGACCGACCGAGAAGCGGTGGTGGGACGGACCCGGCTGTACGCCATCGGCAACATCGACCCGTTCGCACGCGCAGCGGTGCTGTCCCGCGGCGTCACCGGCGACCGCGGTGGCGAGCCGACCGTTGCCAGCCCGCTGGGCAAGCAGGTGTTCTCGCTGCGCTCCGGCATCTGCCTCGACGACGAAGCGATGTCGGTGCCCAGCTACGCCGTACGGGTGGTCGACGACATTGTCGAGGTGTACTTCCAGCGCCGATGAGCAACAGCAAAGACACGGCCCTCGCCGACGACGCCGAGGCCCTACCACTGGCCGGATTCACCATCGGGATCACCGCGGCGCGGCGCGCCGAGGAATTCGCTGCGCTGCTCGAACGCCGGGGTGCCGAGGTGATGGCCGCTCCGACGATCCGGATCCTGCCGCTCGTCGACGACACCGAACTCGAGCAGGTGACCGAGACGATCATTGCCGATCCACCGGAACTGATGGTCGCCACCACGGGTATCGGCTTTCGTGGCTGGGTGGAGGCCGCCGACGGCTGGGGCGGGGCCGAGCCGCTGATCAGCGCGTTGGGAAAGAGTCGGCTCATCGCCCGGGGACCGAAGGCCAAGGGCGCGATTCGGGCGGCCGGGTTGCGCGAAGAGTGGTCTCCGGGAAGCGAGTCGTCGTCGGAGGTGCTCGACCGGTTGCTAGCCGAGGGGGTCGAGGGCGTGCGGATCGCGGTCCAGTTACACGGGGCGACCACCGAATGGGAGCCCTTGCCGGACTTCTGCGCAGTGCTGCGTGCCGCTGGCGCCCAGGTGCTACCGATCCCGGTGTATCGCTGGAACATGCATCCTGACGTCGATCGGATCGATCGCATGATCGGCGCAGTGGTACGCGGCGATCTCGACGCGATCACCTTCACCAGCGCGCCGGCCGCGGCTTCGATCCTCACGCGCGCCAAAGAACTCGGCAAGCTGCCGCAGTTCGTGCACGCGATGCGGACGGCGGTGCCGGTGATGTGCGTGGGTTCGGTCACCGCCGGTCCGTTGGAGGCGTTGCAGATCCCGACCAGTTATCCGAAACGGTATCGACTCGGCGCCTTGGTGCGGTTGATCACCGACGAGTTGCCCCGGAGAAGTCACAACTTGCGAGTTCACGGTCACGACACCGCCATCCGCGGTCAGGCGGTGATCGTCGACGGCGCGCTGCGTGATATGTCGGCGACCAGTTTGATCATGCTCAAGGCACTGGCTGCCTCGCCCGGTCGGGTGGTCTCGCGCCACGAGCTGCTGGCCGGACTGCCCGGCGACAGCTCCGACACCCACGCCGTGGAAGTGGCAGTGGCCCGGCTGCGCAATGCACTCGGTGATCCGAAGATGATCCAGACCGTGGTCAAGCGGGGATATCGACTCGCTGTCGACCTGGAATACGAGGGGGAAGAGGACGGGGAATGAGGCATCGACACACTCGTCAGTACCTGCCGTTCGGTGACCGGCTGCGTGACGTCAGCCCGGTGCTGGTCGCTCACGGCACCCGTAACCCGCACGGCGTCAGCGTGATCGCCGAGATCGCCGAGGCCGTCGGAAAGCAGGTGGGTACCACCCGCACCGCCTTCGTCGACGTGCTCGGCCCCACCCCGGCCGAGGTCATCGCCGATGTCGACCGCCCGGCGGTGTTGGTACCGGCGTTCCTGGCGTCGGGGTATCACGTCCGCAAGGATCTGCCGCAGCATGTCGAGGCAGCGGGGCGTTGCGACACGATCGTCACCCGGGCGCTCGGGCCGGATCCGGCCATCGCCGATGTGGCCCGCCTGCGGCTCGTCGAGGCCGGTTGGGAGCCGGGTGACTCGGTGGTGCTGGCCGCGGCCGGCTCGTCTGACGAGAGCGCTTGCGGCCAAGTGCATCTCGCCGCCCGGCAGCTCGAGTCGATCATCGGCGGACGTGTCGAAGTGGGCTTCATCACCACCGCGACGCCGTCGGTTCCCGAAGCTGTCGAACGGGCATCGCGGAACGGACGCCGCGTGGCCATCGCGAGTTATCTGCTGGCGCCTGGGTTATTTCATCAGCGACTGCACACCTACGGTGCCGATGTCGTCGCCGAACCGCTCGGAGCCGATCAGCGCATCGTGGACCTCATCGTCACGCGCATGCGCGCCGCGATCAGCCCATACCGTCGTCAGGCGCCGGTCAGCGGCTGACCCCGATGGCGACTTCCGGTGGTCGAGTAGCCGCGAACGGAGTGAGTGGCGTATCGAGATCACATCACCGCTCCCGCCAGAGCGCCGATCACCCCGCTCAGTCATCGATGCCAGGTCTCCAGCGGCACTCGCGGAGGACGACCCGCCCGTCTCGGATGGGAACGCCCTCGGCGTGCAGCCTCGCCAACTGTCGCTCGGCCAGGTGTGGGGTCGGGCGGCCCGAGGCCGGGACCACGCGATGCCAAGGGAGGTCACCGGAGTCGGTCCGCATGATCGTGCCGACGATGCGCGGGCTGGACAAGCCGGCCGCATGGCCGAGGTCACCGTAGGTGGTCACCATGCCTTCCGGGATCGCCGCGACCAGTCCCCGCACCCGCTCCACGTCGTCATCAGTGATGGCGGCCATCTCAGACCTGCTCGAGAGTCTCGCGGATCAACGTCGCGGTGAGTTCCGGCTCCAGGTACGGCACCATGTGCCCGCAGTCGGCATGTACCACCCGAATCGACTCCGCGTCCGCGCAGGATGCGAGGAAGTCGGGGCCCACGAACGGTGGCCGGACGCGATCGGCCACCACGACCACCGTCGACAGTCCGGTCGGTGGGAGCAACGCCTCGCGGGCCATCTCACTCCACGCCGTGGCCGCCGCCGGCGCACTCACCCGCCATCCCACCCGGCCGTTGGCCAGGGCAATGAGGTGTTCATCGATCTCCTTGTCCAACAGTGCCTCCGGGATGTCCGCCCACCCCTCGCCGCGTTTCGCCGACCGGGCGTGATCGGCGTCGGCGTAGTCCCAGTGGGCCAGGCTGTCGGTGGCGACCTCCAGCGCCCACGAGGGGTCGAGACCCTGCGCCGGGTCGAGCAACACCAACCCCGCGACCGCATCGCCGAGACGATGGGCCAGCCGGACGGCGAGCGCTCCGCCGAACGAGTGACCGACGATCACGAACGGACGCGCAGAGGCAGGGATGTGCTCGTCGACAACTGCGACCAACGCGTCGACGTGGTCTTCGTAGGACCACGGCGGTGTCCACGGCGAGTGGCCGTGGCCGAGGAGATCAGGTGCGATCAGGCGCAGGTCGGGTAGCTGGTCGCCGGCCAGTGCCGCCCACCGGCGGCCGTGGCCGGTGAGGCCATGGATGGCCAGGACAGCTGCGGCGTCGCCGGTATCGGGTCCGAATGTGTGGGTGGTCAACGGCATGACGCCATCCTGCCGTAGCAGCGTGGCGACTGCGTTGGCACGCCATCTTCACGGTGCTGCTCGCCGAGGCTGTCGGTGGCGCGTGCTTCCATGGGGACATGGCCCGACGCAGCGATTCCCACCCCACCGCGGGGACGGCGCTGCGTACCCGACTGACCGCGGCACCGGGCGCCGACGACCGTACGCGGCAATGGCCCGCGGAGGTCACCGAGGTGATCGAATCGGCGGTGACGCGGGATTCGTCGCGGTCGTGGTCGCCTGTCCGGGTACACGGTGGCCCGGGTACGGGAAAGACGTCGGTCATCGTCGACGCCGCGGTCGCGCGGCTGTTGCGTGACGATGTGGATGCCGAGTCCGTTCTGGTGCTCGCGGCGTCCCGACGTGCCGCGGCCTCGTTGCGAGAAGAGATCACCCGACGGGTGTTGTCGGCGACCTCGGGGGGTGCGGACGGTGGCGTCGAGAACCGCGCGCTGCGTGAACCATTGGTGCGCACCGTGCACTCCTACGCCTTCGCGGTGTTGCGGCTGCAGGCCTCCGCGCACGGCAATCCGCCGCCCCGCCTGATCACCGGGTCCGAGCAGGACATGGTGCTGCGCGAACTGCTGGCCGGCGACATCGAGGACGGCGCCCGGTACTGGCCGGAACGGCTGCGGCCGGCGCTGGGCACCGATGGATTCGCACAGGCACTGCGCGACCTGATGATGCGGGCTGCCGAGCGTGGCGTGGGACCCGAGGAACTGACCGCGCTGGGACGCGAACACCGCCGGCCGGAATGGGTGGCGGCCGGTCGTGCCTACGCACAGTACGAGCAGAACATGTTGTTGCGCGGCGCAGTCGGTGCCGACGCCCCCGGCGCATCGGCGCCCGCGGTGGATGCGGCCGAACTCATCGGTTCGGCGCTGTCGGCGTTTGCGACCGATCCGGATCTGCTCGCCGGGCAGCGCCGACGAATTCGGCATCTGCTGGTCGACGACGCTCAGCACCTCGACCCGCAGGCGGCGGCGTTGGTGACGTTGATCGGGACGGGCGCGGATTCGACGATCATCGCAGCGGACACCGATCAATCGGTGTTCGGTTTTCGCGGGGCCAGTCCGCGATTCGCCGACGAGCTGACCGACCTCGGCACTCCGCGAGATGTTCTGCTGGAAAAGACTTTCCGCAACCATCCCGAAATCGCGGCGGTCGGTGCCGCGCTCACAGCTCGGCTGCCCGGCGCCCGGTCGCACCCGTATCCGAGGCCGACCGACGAGGCCGACGGCGATGACACGGATCCATTGCCCGGGGGTGCGGAGGTGAAGGTCTTCAGCTCGGCGGCCAAGGAGGCGACCGCCGTCGCCGACCTGTTGCGTCGCGCGCATCTGTTCGGTGGTGTGCCGTGGTCGCGGATGGCGGTGGTGGTGCGGTCGGTGTCGCTGGCCTTGCCTGCGTTGCGGCGCGCCTTCCGCTCGGCCGGGGTGCCGGTGACGACGCCCACCAGCGATCTGCCGTTGCATCGCCAACGGGCCGTCGGCGCCCTGATGGGTGTCCTACGCGTGGTGGCCGCGCGGGATCTGGCGCAGCGGGAGTCGGCCGAACGGGAGCTGGCCGGACAACCGGCTGATCGCGACAGGGCGGATGGCGGACCGGCAGCGCCGGACGCTGTGGACAAATCGGCGGTGGACGACGGATCGGCCGCGGACCATGAGTTCACGATCGACGATGCGGTGGCCCTACTGGGTGGTCCGGTCGGTGGCGCCGATCCCGGCGCGATGCGCCGACTACGTCGCGGTGTGCGGCGTCTCGACGAGCGCAGCGGGGGAGGCGCGGCCACCGATTCGCTGATCGCGATTCGGCGGGCGTTGCTCGACCCTGTCGTCGCCGCCCGCTACATCGCGGCGCTGACCGAGGCCGAGGCCCGCCCGCTGGTGCGCACTCTCGACGTCATAGCGGCCGCCGATCGTGCCCATCGCGCTCGACGTGGGGTCGAGGAGACACTCTGGGCGGCATGGCAGGCCACCGGCCTGGAACGACGGTGGGCGGCGAGCGCGATCCGTGGCGGACCGGCGGGTGAGCAGGCCGACCGCGATCTCGACGCCGTGATGGCCATGTTCGAGGCCGCCGCCAATTTCGTCGACACTTTGCCCGCGGCGGGGCCGGCCGGATTCGTGCGGTACCTGGCGGCGCTGCAGATTCCGCGGGACAGTCGGTTGGCCGGCTCGGCCAACGACGCGGTCACGGTGCTCTCGGCGCACGCTGCCGCCGGCCGCGAGTGGGACGTGGTGGCCGTGGCCGGGGTTCTCGATGGGCTGTGGCCGTCATTGCGCAGTCGTGGCAGCGTGCTGGCGACCGGACAACTCGTCGACCTGCTCGACGGTCTCGACCCGGATGCCCTGGACACGGTCGCGCGATCGCGGTCGGCGCTCGCCGACGAACGCCGATTGCTGCTGGTGGCGTGTACTCGCGCGCGTCGTCGACTGCTCGTCACCGCGGTGGAGGACGGCGGCGGTGATGCCTCGCCGTCGCGGTTCGTCGTCGAGATCGCCGACGCCATCCGTCGGTTCCGGGGCACCGCGCTGCCCGATGCCGACGATCTCGGTGCCGACGGCACGGCGGACACGGCATTGGCCGAATTGCCTCTGGACCCGGGGGTCGACCGCGTGCTGTCGCTGCCGTCGTTGGTGGCGACGCTGCGCTCCGAGGTGGTCGGTGACACCGGTCCCGACGGTCCGGGAGAGAAAGCCCGCGCGGCCGCAGAACTTCTTGCCCAACTGTCGGATTCCGATATCCCTGGTGCCGCGCCCCGGGACTGGTACGGCCTGGGCGGGCCCAGCGCCGAGATCGCGTTGTGGGCTCCCGACCGGGGGCCGGTGACGTTGTCGCCCTCAAACGTCGAGGCGCTGACCCGGTGTTCGTTGCGATGGGTGCTCGAGCGTCATGGCGGCCGCGACGGGGACGGGACGCCGGCGCTGACCGGCAGCCTGGTCCACACGCTCGTCCAGGCGGTCGCCGGCCAGATCGAACCGGCTGAGGTCACCGCCGCGCTGCGCGGCATCTGGGATCGGGTGGACACCGGCGCGGCGTGGTACTCGGTCCGTGAACTCGAACGCGCCGAAGCGATGCTCACCAACTTCCGGGACTGGCTGCGGATCTCACGCGACGAGCTGTCCGAAGTGGGGGTGGAGGCCGATATCGACGCGACGGTTCCGGTTGACGCGGACGAGCAGGAGATGGCGGTGCGGCTGCGGGGTCGGATCGACCGGCTCGAGCGCGATCATCAGGGCCGTCCGGTGGTGGTGGACGTGAAGACGGCCAAGACGGCGATCACCAAGGCCGACGCCCAGGAGCACGCCCAGCTGGCCACCTATCAGCTGGCGTTGGCCCTCGGCGGGGCGACGAGTGGACAGTCCGAGCCGGTGCAGCCCGGCGGTGGACGGCTGGTGTACGTGTCGTCGGCGAACAAGAACACCGGCGCGGCCGAACGTGTCCAGGAGCCACTGAGCACCGAGCAGGTCGACGAGTGGATATCGGTGGTGCGCAATGCCGCCCGTGCCAGCGTCGGTCCGGTGTTCGCCGCCACGCGCAACCCCGGGTGCAGTCATTGCGCGCTGGCGTCGAGCTGCCCGGCCCAGCTTCGTGGGAAGACGGTGATCGATGACTGAGCGGTCCACGATCTCGGCCGTCGCGATCGCCGCCGCCCTGGGTTTGCCGACTCCGACGCCCGAACAGGTCGCGGTGATCGAGGCGCCGATGGAGCCGGTGTTGGTGGTGGCGGGCGCCGGTGCGGGCAAGACCGAGACCATGGCCTCTCGGGTGGTGTGGCTGGTGGCCAACGGTCTCGTCGCTCCCGACGAGGTGCTGGGCCTGACGTTCACGCGGAAGGCGGCCAGTGAGCTCGGCGCGCGTATCCGGCGAAGACTGTCGATGCTGGCGGGGTCCCCGGCGTTGCGCGGCTGGGATGTCGACGGTGCCATCGCCGCCCGGCTCAGCGGCGGTGACCCCGAGGTGAGTACCTATCACGCCTATGCCGGGCGGCTCATCGCCGACTACGGTCTGCTGCTGCCGGTGGAACCCAACTCCACACTCCTGTCGGAGACGGAGTTGTGGCAGATGGCGTTCTCGGTGGTGTCCAACTGGACCGGCGAGCTGCAGACCACCAAGGTGCCGGCCAGCGTCACCGAAGCGGTGCTGAAGCTCTACGGCGACATGGCCGAGCACCTGGTCGACTTCGACGACCTCCGTCGCGCCGGTGACGACCTATACCAGCTGATCGACACACTGCCGAAGGGACCGCGTCAGCGCGACACCCCGACTCAGGCGTTGCTGAAGATCCAGGACGTCATCGACGAGCGGCGCGAACTCATCCCGATGGTCATCGCGCTGGGTGAGACGATGCGGGCGGCGACGGCCCTCGATTTCGGCAGCCAGATGTCCCTGGCGGCCCGGCTGGTGATGCGGAACCCGGAAGTCGCCGCTGCCGAACGCACCTCGTTCAAGGCGGTGTTGCTCGACGAGTACCAGGACACCGGCCACTCGCAGCGCATTCTGCTCGCCACACTGTTCGGCGTGGCGCCGGGCGCGCCGAAACGGTCGGCGCGCGGATCGGTCGCGGTTACCGCGGTCGGCGATCCCATCCAGTCGATCTACGGCTGGCGTGGGGCCTCGGCGGCCAACCTGCCTCGCTTCACCGACGACTTCCGTCAGTCCGACGGCACCCCTGCGGTGCGCCTGGAATTGCTGACGAGTTGGCGTAATTCGGCACACGCTCTGCGGTTGGCCAACCAGACATCCGAAGAGCTGCGGCGCCGCGGCATCCCGGTCAGTGTGTTGCGGCCCCGGCCGGACGCGCCCACAGGCACCGTCGACCTCGCCCTCACCGAGACCGTCGTCGACGAACGGCGCTGGATCGGCGAACACGTCGAACGCCTCTACCGAGGCGCCGAGGCGGCCGGTGAGCCGCCACCGACCACCGCGATCCTGGTGCGCCGCAACGACGATTCGGCGCCCTTGGCGGCCGAACTGGAGAGCCGTGGCATTCCTGCCGAGGTGGTCGGCATCGGCGGACTGCTGCACGTGCCGGAGATCGAGGACGTGGTGGCAATGCTGCGCCTGATCGCCGATCCGATGGCCGGTACGGCGGCGATGCGGTTGCTGACCGGCGCCCGATGGCAACTCGGCGCGGGCGACCTCGCGTCACTGTGGAAACGGGCCACCGAGCTCGCAGCCGTCGAGTTCACTGCCGCCAACGGCATCGTCGCCTCGCGCGAGGCGCTCGACAAAGCGTTGGATGCGGTGCTGCCCACCGAGATCGTGGATCGCGCAGGCATCGCCGATGCGTTGGTCGACCCGGGAGAGCCACATCGATACAGCGAGGAGGGTTTTCGGCGTATTCGGACGTTCGGCGCCCAATTGGAGTCGCTGCGCCGCCGGATCGGCCAGCCGCTGCCCGAATTGGTCGCCGACGTGGAGAACACCATCGGAGTGGCCGTGGAGGCGCAGATCCGGGCGCGCCGGATGCGTGGTGCCATCACCGGCCGTGAGCACCTCGATGCATTCGCGGAGTACGTGACCACCTACGCCGAACGGTCGGGTGCGAATCTGCCCGGCCTGTTGGCGTTCCTCGACACCGCCGAGACCATCGAGAAGGGGCTCGAGCCCGGTCGCATCGAGGTCGCCGAACAACGCGTGCAGATCCTCACCGTCCATGCCGCGAAAGGCCTGGAGTGGGACGTCGTGGTGTTGCCTCATCTGTGCCACAACATCTTTCCGGGCGGACGTGCCGACAGCACCTGGTTGGGTAGTGCCAAGGAACTGCCCGCGCAATTGCGCGGCGACCTCGCCGACGGTGCGAACGCGGAGGGCTTCCCGCCGCTCGACCTGCACGCGGTCGCCGACCGCAAGGAACTCGAAGTGGCGCTGACCGAGCACAAGGAGGCCATCGCGCAGCGCCGGCTCGAAGAGGACCGGCGGCTGCTCTATGTCGCGCTCACCCGAGCCAAGGAGACGTTGCTGATCTCCGCCCACCACTGGTCGGAGAGCGGCGACCGACCGCGCGGTGGGTCGGAGTTCTTCGCCGAGATCCGCGCGATCGTCACCGCGGCGATCGACGATCCGACCGTCGACTCGACCGGCATGGCGATCGATGTCGACGCCGACGATCCGGCGCAGGACGCAACCAATCCGTTGGCCGACGAGATCGTGAGCGCGCCGTGGCCTCGGGACGTGCTGGGGGAGCGGCGAGACGCGGTCGACGCCGCGGCACGACTGGTGGAAGACGCGATCGCCGCGCGCGGCACACCGACGCTGTTCGAGGCGTCGGCCACTGACATCACACCCGGGTCCGGAGCGTCGGTGACCTCGGAAGCAGACCTGACCGAGTCGGCTCGGGAGATCGCCGCCTGGCGCGCCGAGGTGGACGCTCTGCTGGCCGAGCACCACCGCATCAACACCGCGGAGGTCGACGTGGCGTTGCCGACGCACCTGTCGGTCAGCCAGCTCGTCGAACTCGACGCCGACGAGGCGGCCTTCGCGCGGCGGCTGCGTCGCCCCACCCCATTCGCACCCAACCCGACCGCGCGCCGCGGCACCGCCTTCCACGCCTGGGTGGAGGGCTGGTTCGGCGCCACCCGTCTCCTCGACATCGACGAACTGCCCGGTGCGGCCGACGCCCCCGCGGCTCCCGACACCGACCTCGAGGAGCTGCGTGCGTCCTTCCTCGCGTCGCGCTGGGCTCAGCGCAGCCCCACCGAGGTCGAGGTGCCATTCGAGACGGTCATCGGTCCCACCGTGATCCGCGGCCGCATCGATGCGGTGTTCGCCGAATCCGATGGCGGCTGGCTGGTGGTGGACTGGAAGACCGGTTCGGTGCCCGAGCCGGCCCGCCGCGAGTCGCTGTTCGTGCAACTCGCCGCCTACCGGATCGCCTGGGCGCAGTTGGCCGGGGTCCCGCTGGAGAAGGTGCGCGCGGCATTTCACTACGTGCGGTCCGGCTACACCCTGGAACCCGATGACCTGCCCGATCGGCCTGCACTCGCGGCTTTGCTCGCGAAATGAGCTAGATTCGCCTCGTGAACGAACGGCGGCACATTTGAGACGACCTCGTGGATTCGGCAGCCGGCTACGATCCGAGCACTTGTCGGAGGGGCCCGACTACGCACTGGTCGGGGTCGTCCGCATCCCGGAACTGCAACAGAGTCCGGGACGGGCGATCGGCAAGCGCGTCGTGTTCGCGGTCATCGCCCTGTTCCTGACGTCGGTGATCGTGTTCCTCGACCGGGACGGCTACAAGGACTCCCAAGGCGGGGAGCTCTCGTTTCTGGATGCTCTGTACTACTCGGCGGTGACGTTGTCGACCACCGGATACGGCGACATCACCCCGGTGACCCCGTTTGCCCGCCTGATCAATCTGCTGGTGATCACCCCGCTGCGCGTGCTGTTCCTGATCGTGTTGATCGGCACCACGCTCGAGGTGCTGACCGAGCGATCCCGGCAGGCCCTCAAGATCCAGCGTTGGAGGAACAGCGTGCGTAACCACACCGTCGTGATCGGATTCGGCACCAAGGGACGAACCGCGGTGGACGCGATGATCGGTGACGGCATCAAACCGGCCGAGATCGTCGTGGTCGACGCCGATGCCGATGTGCTCGAGGCCGCGGCCGCAGACGGGCTTGTCACCGTCCGCGGCGACGCCACCAAGTCCGACATCCTGCGCTTGGCGGGGGTGGCCCATGCGGCGAGCATCGTGGTGGCCGCCAACCGCGACGACACCGCCGTCTTGGCCACCCTGACCGCCCGCGAACTCAATCCCCGGGCCAAGATCGTCGCGTCGATCCGCGAGTCGGAGAACACCCACCTGATGCGTCAGTCGGGTGCGAACTCGGTTGTCGTGTCGTCGGAGACCGCCGGCCGGCTGCTCGGCATCGCCACCATGACCCCGTCGGTGGTGGAGGTGATCGAGGACTTGCTCACCCCCGACGCCGGCTACGCCATCGCCGAACGCGAAGTCGACCCCACCGAGACCGGCGGATCTCCGGCGCACACCCGCGACCTCGTGCTCGGGGTGGTGCGCAACGGCGTCTTGCATCGCGTGGACGACAGCGAGGTCGAACAAATCGAGGTCGGCGACCGACTGCTGTATGTGCGCAAGGGAGGTCAGGACTGATGACCCACTTCACGCTGGCCCGACCGCCGCTGCTGGCGCAGGCCAGGTTCGACCGGGCCGACGAGATCCGCGACGACCCGGACCGGATGCAGTCGGGTTGGCCAACGGCGCGGGTGCTGCAGATCGATCAGGCCGGGCGGTATCCGCTGGCCGACGACGGTGGCCTGCGATGGATCGAGGCCACCGACCTCGGTGACCGACCGCCGGTGGACGCGGTGTTTCTCGGCGTCGGGAGCAGCGACCTGTGGACAGTGCGGGTCAGCGAACTCGACGGCCGCACCGACGATCCGCGCCGCGGCGCCCACGGGCTGACCGCCGACGACGCAGGTCTGCTGGTGACGGCCCTGGGTATTCTCAATTGGCATGCCACCGCGGCGTTTTCGCCGGTGGATGGCACGCCCACCCGACCGGCGCGGGGCGGTTGGGTGCGCCGGCACCCGGACACCGGTGTAGACGAGTTCCCGCGCACCGATCCGGCGATCATCACCGTCGTCCACGACGGGGCCGACCGGGTCCTGTTGGGGCGACAGTCGGTGTGGCCCGACGGTTGGTATTCGACGCTCGCCGGATTCGTCGAGCCCGGTGAGTCGCTGGAGCAGTGTGTTCTGCGGGAGGTGTACGAGGAGGTCGGCATCACCGTTGCCGAGCCGCGGTATCTGGGCAGCCAGCCGTGGCCGTTCCCGCGGTCGCTGATGCTCGGTTTCTCTGCTCTCGGCGACCCCGCCACGCCGCTGCAGTTCTTGGACGGTGAGATCGGCGACGCGGCCTGGTTCGAGCGTGCCGAGGTGATCGAGGCGCTCGAGAACGGCAGCGAGTGGGTCCGTGGCGACGGCGCGGTGGGCACCAGCTCCGACGGACGCCGACTCCGGCTACCCGGCTCGATCTCCATCGCCCGTTCGCTGATCACGGCGTGGGCCTACGCCGAGCACTGAACTGTCCGGACACCGAGCCGTCCGGTCTCGAACCCGATGAGTGGGAACAGCAGCGGGATTCGTGCTGTTATGGGGGACATGAGCAACGTGATCGACGACGACGCCTCGGCCCGGGTTTCCGACACCGGCGAACTGACCATGTACACCACGAGTTGGTGTGGTTTCTGTGCCCGCCTCAAGACCGGGCTCAAGAGTCTCGGTCTGACCTGGCAGGAAGTGGACATCGAGCTGAATCCGGACGCCGCCGAATTCGTCGGCAGCGTCAACGGCGGCAACCACGTGGTTCCGACCGTGCTCTACGCCGACGGCACCACTGCGACCAACCCGTCGGTGGCCGATGTCAAGGCCAAGCTCGGCGTCTGAGCCACCCGGAGCGGGCCCGTTCGCGATGTCGGCGACCGATGGCATAGTGAACCGGTGCCCGATCCTCACCGCATCCTCGACGGTCTCGACCCCGAGCAGCAGCGGGCGGTGATGGCACCCCGTGGGCCGGTCTGTGTGCTGGCCGGTGCCGGAACCGGCAAGACCCGCACCATCACTCGCCGCATCGCTCACCTGATCGACAGCGGTCAGGTGAGTCCGGGCCATGTTCTGGCGGTGACCTTCACCACCCGGGCGGCCGGCGAGTTGCGGTCGCGGCTGCGCGCGTTGGAGATCAGCGGTCCGGGGGTGTCGGTTCAGGCTCAGACCTTCCACGCCGCGGCTCTCCGTCAACTGCGCTATTTCTGGCCGCGCGGCCTGACCTGGGAACTGCTCGATCACAAACTGCCGGTGGTGGCCCACGCCGCACGCGGGGTCGGGGTGACCACCACGAGTGAATCGCTACGCGATCTGGCCACCGAGATCGAGTGGGCGAAGGGCTCGCTCATCAGCCCGGCCGACTACCCGGCTCGCGCCGCCACCGCCGGCCGGGACGCGCCGTTCGGTCATGACGTGGTCGCCGCGGTCTACGACGCGTACGAGGCGGCGAAACGCGACGGTTCGCACCTGTTGCTCGATTTCGACGACCTGATCATCTATGCCGGCGAGATCCTGCGCGAGCCGGATGCCGCGGCCAACTTCCGCGCCCGTTACCGCTGTTTCGTCGTCGACGAGTACCAGGACATCACCCCGGTGCAACAGCGCCTGCTCGATTCCTGGCTCGGCGAACGCGACAACCTGACCGTGGTCGGCGACGCCAACCAGACCATTTACTCCTTCGCCGGGGCCACCGCCGACTATCTGCTGGGTTTCACCCGTCGCTTCCCGGAGGCCACCCTCGTCCGCCTCGAGCGTGACTATCGGTCCACACCGGAGGTCGTCGCCGTCGCCAACCAGGTCATCGGGGCGGCCGAGGAACGCAGCCCGGGTACGCGTCTCGAACTGATCGGTCAGCGTGATAGGGGACCGGCCCCGCGGCCGGCCGAGTTCGCCGATGACATGCGTGAGGCGCGCGGGGTGGTTGCGCAGATCAAACACCTGGTCAACGCGGGCACCCCGCCCGCCGAGATCGCGGTCCTGTACCGGGTCAACGCGCAATCGGAGCGGTTCGAGGAGGTGCTGACCGAGGCCGGCATTTCTTATCAGGTCCGCGGCGCCGAGGCATTCTTCACCAGGACCGAGATCGTGCAGGCCATGCGCAAACTCACCGACGTCGCCGCTCGCGACGATCTGCCGGCGGACGCCGATACCGCCCGAGTGGTGCGCGCGGTGCTGGCGCCGCTCGGACTCGGCGCCGACGAGCCGGCCGGCCCGCACGCCAAGGCCCGGTGGGAATCCCTGCGGGCGTTGATGTCCGTCGTCGACGAACTACTCGCAGACGAGCCGGGCATGTCGTTGCGCAGGCTGGTGTCCGAGCTGACCACGCGTGCCGAGGAACGCCACACACCCGAACGCACCGGGATCACCTTGGCGTCGCTGCATGCGGCCAAGGGACTGGAATGGGATGCGGTCTTCCTCGTCGGGCTCACCGAGGGATCGGTACCGATCGCACAGGCGATCAGCAACGGAGCCGAGGCCATCGAGGAAGAGCGTCGGCTGTTCTATGTGGGCATCACCCGCGCGCGGGTGCATCTGTACCTGTCGTGGAGTCTGTCGCGCACCGGGGCGGGTCGCGTCACGCGTCGCCGGACCCGCTTCCTGGACGGGATCGAACTGGACCCGCGACGCAGTGGTCGCTGTGTCGAGTGCGGCGCCGACCTGGTGAACCCGGAGTCGCGGGTGCGTGGCCGGTGCGGCAGCTGTCGCATCGAAGAGCAGGGTGACGAACTGCTGGCGGCACTGCGCGCCTGGCGCCGTGACCACGCACAGGAGCGCGGTATCGGCGAACTGGCCGTGCTCACCGACGCGATGCTGGAGGCGATCGCCGATCGCCGTCCGGCCGACACCGCGGCGTTGGGGTCCATCCCCGGGATCGGGCCGGTGAAGCTGGAGCAGTTGGGTGGCGCGGTTGTGGAGTTGGTCCGGGCGCGAGGGGGCGCTCGCCGCGGATGACCGGTGGTCCAGGACACGAAACCGCAGGTCAAAAATAGGTTGTGCGATTCGCGTCGCCCCGCCTACTCTGGATTCGTCAGCACGGGGAGAGACTCGTATGTCCGTAACGGGTCACCTCACAGGTGGAAGCCCTCGAGCACAGGAAGGAGCGGATCAGTGAACGGAATCATCAAGGCGGCACTCGTCGGAATGCCCGCGGCGCAGCCGAGCCTGGCTCTGGCCATCGATGCACCCCGTCACGCCCGCTTCTGGGTCGACGAGACCCGCGTGCCGGTGGCCGTCCATCCGATCGCCGGCCGGGTAGCCAAGGCACCCGCAGGCGAAGCAACCGCCGCAGCGCGAGCGCCGCAGCGGTTCCCCGTGCAGATACGAAATCCGCGGAGTCACTGACTCCGACCTTTCGGGCCACGGGCGAATCGCAGAGGCGAAACCCGTGGCCCCTTTGTGTACGACCGTGAACCACCTCTGACGACCTCGTCCGACACCGGCGAGTGCCGAGGCTTTCGTTTCACAGTCGACATCCACATCGGGACTCGGGTGCAACACACCAAACACGAGCAGATGTGGAGAGCAGAATGACTGTCGATTACGTTCTCGAATCCTGTCTTTCGGCGGACCGCGAGTCGGTCGGCGGCCTGGACCTGCCCTGCCAGGTGGCCGACGCCGATCTGTGGTTCGCCGAGGATCCCCGAGACCTGGAGCGCGCCAAGGCCATGTGCGCCGAATGCCCGTTGCAGCAGGCCTGCCTGCAGGCCGCGCTCGACCGCGCCGAGCCCTGGGGGGTCTGGGGCGGCGAGATCCTCGAGCGAGGCGCGGTGATTGCGCGGAAGCGTCCCCGTGGCCGCCCCCGCAAGAACGCCGCGTGAGAGGTGGGGTGTCCGGACTCAGTCGGCGAGTCCGGGCACCCACTTCTCCATGATCGCCCGGTAGGGCGCGTCCGCCTCGAGCTGCGATGCGATCCCGACACAGCCGGCCAACACCCGGAAGACCATCACATAGTTCTTGGGCACGTTCAGGTTTCGTGACGTCTTGTACACATCGCCGCGAACATCGGTGGCCTGGCCGGCCGCTCGTTGCATCCACTTGCGAGTGAAGTGGAAGGACTCGGTGTACAGGGGATCGACGTAGGGCTTCAGATATGCCTCGATGTCGGCTGCGCTCACCCGATCGGCGCGCGACGCCAGGATGAAATCGGTGCGCACCATCAGGTCTTTGAGTTCTTCGTACTGTTTGTCGCGGGCCAGACGCAGGATCTGTCCTGTTTCGCTGGGCAGACCATTGGGGTAGTGTCCGACGGCGCCGAAGTCCAGGGCGCCGAACCGGCCGTCGGCGGTGATGAAGAAGTTGCCCGGATGCGGATCACCGTGGAGCAGGCCCACTCGGAACGGCGAACTCACTTCGAAGGTGGCCATCTTGGCGGCCGCGTCGTTGCGGGTCTCCTGATCTCCCGAGACGATGATCTTCGACAGAGGTGTGCCCACAAGCCATTCCGACACGATCACCTTCGGTGCGCTGGCGACGACCTTGGGGATGACGAAGTCCGGGTCGCCATCGAAGGCCTTCGCGAACGCACGTTGGTTGTCCGCTTCGCCGAGATAGTCGAGTTCTGCCTCGGTGCGATCGATGAGTTCGTCCATCATCGCCTTGACGTCGGTGCCCGGTGACAGTTTCTGGATCACACCCGACATCCGCGACAGAGTCTTGAGGTCGGCCTTCAATGCATGATCGGCGCCGGGATACTGGACCTTGACCGCCACCTCGCGACCGTCCGACCAGATTCCCTTGTGGACTTGGCCGATGCTCGCCGACGCCGCCGGCTCGTCGGAGAACTCGCGGAAGCGGTCACGCCATTTGGTGCCCAGTTGCTGATCGAGCACCTTGTGCACCTTCGGTGCCGGCATGGGGGGCGCCTCGGCCTGCAATTTGGTCAAGGCCTCGCGGAACGGTTCCCCGAATTCGTCGGGGATGGCGGCCTCCATGATCGACATGGCCTGGCCGACCTTCATCGCGCCGCCCTTCAATTCCCCGAGAACGGAGAAGAGTTGTTCGGCGGCGCGTTCCAGCATTTCCTGCTGGACCTCGTCCTTGTCCCGGCCGACCATGCGTTTGCCGAGTCCGGCCGCAGCGCGACCGGCCATTCCGATGGGCAGTGACGCCAGTCTTGCGTTGCGCCGTCCCTGTCCCCGAGCGATGTCACTCATAGCGTCCTTTCCCCACCACAGGATAGAGGACCAGACGCTGCACCCGGTCGCCGCCACACGTGGGCATCACCCTGCCCGTGCCGCCGCCGGTCGGCACAGACAGAGGGGATGTGGCGGCCATCTGGTCGCAACCAGGCGGGCCGGGGCCGGATGGAACTCCAGCGCCCGGTCGATCAACTCGGGTGCACGATCAGTGCGATCCGACCACAGCGCCGTCCCGAGTTGCTCGATCTGTGACTGGGCGAGTGCGGCCGTGCCGCGCACGATGCCGGCCGAACCGAATCCGATTTGCGCGACCAACTGAGCCGCCAACATCGGCCAGTCCGGCTCGAGGTCTGCCCGGTGGCGATCGGCGCAACGCAGACAACTCGACAGGCCCGGCAACACCAACGGACCCACCACACCCACCCCGTCGCGTACACGTACCGGCAGATGCGCGATCCGCGCGTCGATCAGCGCGTTGACGACCTCCGGATCATGCACGAGGTAGTCGGTGAGCACCACGAGGTTCGCGGTCCAGCCGTCGACGGCGACCACCGGCGGCCGCCGCGCCGATCTGCGCGGCGCCAGACCCGACTCGGTGAGCGAGGTGATCAGCAGATCGGCCAGGGGGCCCTCACCGTGAAGCGCAATGCGCAAGCTCGTGGCCGCCGGACCCGAGGCCGGGATGGTCGCGAGGCCCGCCGCGGTCAGGTGCGAGACGATGTCGGTGAGGTCGGTGACGGTCAACCCGATCGCGCGTGCCCTGCGTTGTGTCTCGGCTACCGGTGTGACCACCGCGAATCCTCGGAGCAACACCGCGACGTCGGCGGCCCGCACTGGCGAGGGCACGTCGATCACGAGGCTCCCGTGTGGGTCGCTGCCCACATGGACACGGTTGCCGGGCCGCACCAGCACCGGTGTGCCCGGACGCAACAGCGGCAGGCTCAGAGTTGCGACGTTGGCCGGTGCATCCGGCTCCTCCGCACCCTCGCCTGCCGGAACCGCACATCGGACACCTCGATCGGACATGGCGTCACTGTGCCACCTATGGGTCCGGATGCCCCGGAGTTGTCCACAGGCGCAGGGGGCCGAGGAGGTTATGCAGAATTACCGTCGCGGCCGCCGTCCTCATGGTCCGTGTCTTTGCCGGCTGGGTTGTCTCCCGCGCCGGAGTCGTCCGCGGGCTCGCGACCGTCGGCCCCGTCGGCGGATTTCTCGGCGCGTTCCTGCGCAAGGGTGGCCTCGAGCTGGGCGATCGGATCGTCGAACGAGCTCACGCCGCCGCCGATGACACCGTCGATGAAGGCGGCGGGATTGTCGAGATCTTCGGCGTCGGGCATCAGATCGGGGTGCGCCCACACCCCATCACGGGTGGCGATGGCCCCGGCCTCGAGCAGCTGTCGCCACAGGGCCGATGCCTCGCGCACCTTCCGCGGCCGCAGCTCCAGGCCGACCAGGGTGGCGAAGGTCTGTTCGGCGGGGCCACCGGAGGCGCGTCGGCGGCGCATCGTCTCCGTCAGCGCGCCGACGCTCGGGATGCGGTCGGCCAGTGCGGTCGACACCACCTGCTCCACCCACCCCTCGATGAGGGCGAGGAGCGTCTCGAGGCGCGCGAGGGCCGCCTGCTGCTCCGGGGTGGTGGTCGGCTCGAAGGATGCCGACGAACCGATCAGTTCCTCGAGTTTGGCCGGGTTCGACAGCAGCTCCTGAGGATCGACACCCGAGGTCATGTCGGCGATGCCGCTGAAATCGATGCTGATCCCACGGGCGTACTCCTCGACCGTGGACAGCAGCCGTTGGCGCAGCCACGGGACATGGCTGAACAGCCGGACGTGCGCGGCTTCCCTGGCGGCGAGGAAGACGACGATCTCCTGGGCCGGCTGCTCGAGGCCCTCGGCGAACTTCGCGATCGCCTCGGGCAACAGGACCGCCACACCCTCCGGAGCCAGGGGCAACCCGACGTCGGTCGAGGTCAGCACCTCCTTCGCGAGCTGGCCCAGTCCCTGACCGAGCTGGGTGCCGAAGGCCATGCCGCTCATCTGGGTGAGCATGCCCATCATCGGTCCGGCGAACTGGGCGGCCTCGGCCGGAAGATTCTGCTCCCAGGTCCGCGACAACTGCTCGGCAACGGGATCGCACAGCCGTTTCCAGGTGGGCATCGACTCTTCGAGCCACGTCACCGGCGTCCACGCCACCGACTGACGCACCCCGCTGGGGAAGGTGGTGACATCATCGAGCCAGACCTCGGCCAGGCGGACCGCGTCGGTGACAGCGTTGGTCTCCTTGTCCAGCACCGGCGTGAAGTTGCCGATCTGTTGGCGCGCCAGATTCGATGCGACCTGGTAGTTCACCGGGCCGCCACCGCCGGAGCCGGGAGTCATCCCGGCGCCCATGCCGCTGAACATGCTGCCCAATTGGGAGAACATCTGGCCCAATTGAGCTGGATCGAACGAACTGGGATCGAAACCCTCACCGCCGAGGGCGAATCCGAAGGGATTCTGGGTGCCGCCGGAGGATTCACCGGACCCGGACTGATCCTTACGGCGCTCGTTCTCGGCGCGGCGCTCATCATCTCCATCACCGGATGGGGAGAAGCCGAAGGGCAGATCATTCATGGTCTCCACGGTACCGTCCGCAGTCCGGGGAGGCGTTCGCCTTGAGCGTAGGCGGCTCACGGTGCCACGCCGAGGCCGGACCGGCGGCCCCGATCGCCGTCGGGGAGGTCAACTACTGTGAGCGGAATGAGTCTTCAGCCCGGTCACCGCCGGCTCGCGACGGTCGCCGTGACGGCGGTGGTGTTCGTGGCGTTGCTGTTCATCGGTACATCCGTGCAGGTCCCGTTCGTCGCGCTGGGGCCGGGTCCCACCGTCAACACCCTGGGCGAGCTCGACGACAAACCGGTCGTCGACATCACCGGTGTGCCCACCGACCCGACCACCGGAAACCTCAACCTGACCACGGTCTCGGTGACCGACGGGATGTCGTTGTTCCAGGCGTTGGGTATGTGGATGTCGGGCACCTACAGCCTCGAGCCGCGCGACCGGCTGTTCCCACCGGACCAGAGTCCCGACGAGGTGCGCGAGCAGAACCAGCAGGAGATGACCGGGTCCGAGGACAGTGCGACCGCGGCGGCACTGCGCTACCTGGATCGCCCGACCAAGCTGGTGCTCACCTCAGTCGCCGACGGCGGTCCGGCAGCCGCCGAACTCGAGGTGGGTGATCAGGTCCTGGCCGTCGACGGGCAGGCGGTGTCGACGACCGCGCAGATACAGGAGGCGGTGATGTCCCGCGCACCCGGCGACTCGGTGCCCATCGCCATCGATCGGGGCGGACAGCGGCAGTCGGTGACGGTCACCTTGGCCGCTCGGCCCGACGACCCGGAGGTCGGCTACCTCGGTGTCACCCCGGAGGTGGTCAATGCCGACCCGGCGTTGAAGATCTCCTACAACGTCGGCGACATCGGTGGTCCGTCGGCCGGGATGATGTTGACGCTCGCTGTGATCGACCGTCTGAGCCCGGGAGAGCTGACCCACGGCGACTTCATCGCCGGCACGGGCACCATCACCGAGGATGGGGTGGTGGGCCCGATCGGCGGAATCACCCACAAGACCCGGGCGGCGCGCGACGCCGGTGCATCGGTGTTCCTGGTTCCCGAACGCAACTGTGCCGAAGCCGTATCCGATGCGCCCGACGGTCTCACCCTGGTCAAGGTGGCGAACCTGGACGGTGCGGTCGACGCGTTGGACGCGATCGGTGCCGGCCGGTCGGCGCCGCATTGCTGAGATCGACAGGGTTCCCCAACTGACGGGTCGGCGCCGTCGACGCCGACTACTGATACGAATCGACGTCTGATGCGAATCGTCGCCGGCTCCGCACGGAGTGGAGTGGCGATCAGCTCTCGTCGAAGGTGTGCGCGAGCGCGGTCCGCAGCTCGGCGGCGAGGTCGTGGCGGGTGAGCAGTTCGATGTCGCCATCGGTGACGTCGTCTGCGGGGTCCGGACGTAGATGCAGCAGACCCAGGGTGGTCCCAGAGCGCAGCGCGCCGACGATGAGACGCGCCACCCGGCGTTCGGGGTGCGCGGCTGCTCCCGAGAGGGTGTCGGTGCCCTCGGCCTCGGGCGGCAGGACGACGATCTCCTGGATCAACGCCGCTCCGGCGACCGCGGCAGGCCAACTCGTGGTGGCCAGTGCTCGTTCGATATCGGCCGTCAGGTCGGTCTTTGAGCGGTCGGTGTCCCCGGATGTCGCCTCGTCTGCTCGGGAGGCCACCGCCGCAACGTCGGCGGTTGTGTCGCGGGGGAAGGGTTCCTGTGCGATCGGACTCAGGACGGAGTCGTCGTCGGGGGCGATCAAGCCCGGCTGTGAGGCCGCCAGGATCGCGGTCGGTACCAGGGCGAACAGCATCGGTGGCTGTCCCCATCCCGCCGGGTCGACGAACTCGACGATGTCGCGCAGGGCGGCACCGAGATCGTCGACGGACAGCGTGGCGGGGTCGCTGGCGGGGCCTGAATCGTCGGTCACGGCCCCCATCTTGCCGTTTCGCGTCGGTGTGACGCGGAACTCACCGCGTCGGTCGATCGTTGGCGGGGTGTCGTGCACATCCGGCAGCACGTGACGGCCATCTCGATATGGCGCGGAACGAAGCGGTACTCGGCGCCCGTGTGGCGCAGTCGATCGTTGTCCGGAGCCGACCAGTACAGTTGGGTGCACGAGTCAGGCGGGCGTCCACGCCGGTCGGGCCGATGTCCGGAATGAGAACTTTGGAGAGTGGGTCAGGTGGGCGTTCGCGGGCCGGCTGGTATGCCGACACTGTCGCGCAGAAGCAAGATCGCCATCGGGATCGGCGTCGGCATCCTGGTGCTGTTGCTGGTGGGGCCCCGTCTGGTCGGGTTGATCACCGACTGGTTGTGGATGTCCGACGTCGGATACACGCGGGTGTTCTCGACGGTCATGTGGACCCGCGTGATCCTGTTCCTGGTGACCACGCTGGTGGTCGGGCTGCTGATCTTCGGCGCCATCGCGATGGCGTACCGTTCGCGTCCGGTGTTCGTGCCGGCCTCGGGACCCAATGATCCGCTCGCGCGCTACCGCAGCACAGTGATGGGCCGTACCCGGTGGTTCGCCATCGTTCCGGCCGTGATCATCGGCATCCTGGCCGGGCTGGTGACGCAGGGGTCGTGGGCCACGGTGCAGACCTTCTTGCATGGTGAGCAGTTCGGCGTCACCGACCCGCAGTTCGGCATCGATGTGAGTTTCTACGCCTTCGACCTGCCTTTCATCAGGCTGGTGCTGAACCTGCTGTTCGTCATCGTGGTGATTGCCTTCCTCGCGAACCTGCTGACGCACTACCTGTTCGGGGGCATCCGGCTGACCGGCGGTGGCGCCAACGGCAACGGACCGTCGTTCTCCAACGCGTCCCGTATCCAGCTGGCCGCGCTCGCCGGAACCTTCCTGCTGCTCAAAGCGGCCGCCTACTGGTTGGACCGTTACTCGTTGCTCTCGAGTCAGCGCAAGCAGGACATCTTCACCGGCGCCAGCTACACCGACATCAATGCGGTGCTGCCGTCGAAGCTGATCCTGATGGCCATCGCCATCATCTGCGCGGTCGCGTTCTTTGCCGGCATCGTGCTGCGGGATCTGCGGGTACCGGCGCTGGCGACCGCGTTGATGCTGCTGTCCGCGTTGGTGATCGGCGTGGGTTGGCCGCTGGCGATGGAGCAGTTCTCGGTCAAGCCGAACGCGGCACAGAAAGAGTCCGAGTACATATCGCGAAACATCACCGCCACCGAACAGGCCTATGGGATAGGTCCGGAACAGGTGACCACCCAACCCAACTGGACGGCCGAACCGGTCAACCAGCCGTCGGTGGACGCGGACACGCCGACGTTGTCCAACATCCGCATCCTGGACCCGAACATCGTCTCGCCTGCGTTCACGCAGTTGCAGCAGCGACAGAACTTCTACGGGTTCCCGACACAGTTGGCATTGGATCGCTACGACATCGACGGCGAGATGCGCGATTTCGTGGTCGCGGTCCGCGAGATCGATCCTGCGCGACTGGTCGGCAACCAGACGAACTGGCTCAACAAGCACCTCGTCTACACCCATGGCAACGGCTTCGTCGCGGCGCCGGCCAACCGGGTCAATCAACCGGCCTCCGACGACGTCGAGGGTGGCGGTTCTCCGGTGTTCTTCGTCAGCGATCTGTCGAACTACCAGACCGAGGAATATCAGAACGAGGCGCCGATCAAGGTCACGCAGCCACGTATCTACTTCGGCGAGCTGATCTCGCAGGTCGACCCCGACTACGCGATCGTCGGTTCCAACAGCGACCAGTCCCGCGAGTACGACACGCAGGACTCGACGTACACCTACCAGGGCGATGCCGGTGTGTCGCTGGGCAACTACTTCAACCGGTTGCTCTATTCGATCCGGTTCGCCGAGCGCAACTTCCTGCTCTCCGGTGAGATCAACGAGAATTCGAAACTGCTCTACGACCGAGACCCGCGCGACCGTGTCAAGAAGGTCGCGCCGTGGTTGACCGTCGACTCCAAGACCTACCCGGCCGTGATGGCGGACGGGTCGATCAAGTGGATCGTGGACGGTTACACGACGCTGGACAACTACCCGTACGCGCAGCGCACCTCCCTGCAGGCGGCCACGACTGACGCGCAGGAACTGAACCAGGGCCAGACCGGGCGCACTCAGGTCAATCGCAGCGTCTCCTACGTCCGAAACTCGGTGAAGGCCACCGTTGATGCCTACACCGGCGAGGTCACGCTCTATCAGTTCGACGACCAGGACCCCGTGTTGCGGACGTGGATGAACATCTTCCCCGGAACCGTGAAATCGCGCGCGGAGTTCGATCAGCAGGAATCGCTGGCCGATCACGTCCGCTATCCGGAGGATCTGTTCAAGATCCAGCGTTCGTTGCTGACGAAGTACCACGTCACCAACCCGCAGCAGTTCTTCGAGGGCAGCGACTTCTGGTCGGTGCCGTCGGACCCGACGAACGAGGACGCCGACGCGCAGGGCCTCGATCAGCCGCCGTACTTCTTCGTGGCGTCCTCGCCGGAAAACGGTCAGCCGTCCTTCCAGCTGACGTCGGTGCTGACCCGCCTGAACCGCCCGATCCTGGGTGCCTACATGACGGTGTCGTCGGATCCCACCGACTACGGTCAGATCACGGTCAAGACCATTCCGACCAACATCCAGCGTGATGGTCCGCGCCAGGCGTTCAACCCGATGCAGCAGGATGATCGCGTCGCCGAGAGTCGACGCAACTTCCAGGGCAACGTCGACGTCATGTTCGGCAACCTGTTGACGCTGCCGGTGGGTAACAGCGGAATCCTCTACGTGGTGCCGATGTATGCGCAGGCACGCGGTGAGGGTACGTATCCGCGCTTGTTCCGGGTGATCACCCGTTACGAGAACCGAGTGGGCTACGCGCCCACCACGGCGGGCGCGCTCTCACAGGTGGGCATCAACCCGCAGGGGGCCGCGCTGGTGCCCGGCGAGACCGCTCCGCAGCCGGAAACGCCCACGGAGAACGGGCAGCCGCCGGCCGAGGAGCAGCAGCAGGCGACCCCGCCTGCGGCAGGCTCGACCCAGGAGCGCGATGCGGCGCTGCAGGCGATCAGTGAAGCGCTCGACGCACTGGCGGAGGCGCAGAGTTCGGGGAACTTCACCGCCTACGGTGAAGCCCTCGACCAGCTGAACCAGGCTGTACAGGCCTACGAGTCGCTGCCGAACTAGCGAGTTACAACCGAACCGGCCCGCGTGAGCGCTCTGCTCACGCGGGCCGATTCGGTTGGTGCGGGTCGGTTCGGTTGGCGCAGGTCGTCGACGGGCCGCGCGAGGCGAGACGGACCGCGCGAGGCGAGTCGGACCGCGCGAACCGTCGGGCCCGCGTCAGCCCGACGGGTCCCGCGGGGCTAGCTCACTCGCGGTAGCGACTGCGGTACCGGCCGAGCTCGGCCTCGGTGTTGTCGGGAAGGACCGGGCTGTGGTGGTGGCCGTGGGTCAGCGTCATGAAGATCGCGGTCGCACCGGCAAACGCGGCGATCATCATCAGACCGAACACGATGGCGGGCACCACATTGCCGCCGGCCATCGAGACCAACCACAGCGCTGCGCTGGCGAACCCGCCGAGCACCAACAGGTATCCGAGAACGCTCATCGGATGATTTCCGTGGCTCTCGTGGTGGGGTAGGTGGTGAGATGCCATCGTTCCTCCTCGTCTCGCTATGAGCGGTAGCTGTGACGCCAGAATACCTCGCTGTGATGTCTGTCACATCCCGGATTGGCCTGTTTACCGTTCAGGACCGGTGTTGGGCGAGGTGGCGCTGCTTTCGGCGTCGCTGTCGTCGGGGATGAGCGGGCTGCGGCGCCCAGCCGACTCGCCAGCGTCGCGTAGA
This sequence comes from Gordonia aquimaris, assembly GCF_026262595.1. Taxonomy (NCBI): domain Bacteria; kingdom Bacillati; phylum Actinomycetota; class Actinomycetes; order Mycobacteriales; family Gordoniaceae; genus Gordonia; species Gordonia aquimaris. The sequence continues at coordinate 134,256 of NZ_JAPKFM010000014.1, forward strand.
TGACCGCTGCGCCGAACAGGGATGTGTCGACCACGGCTGTGTGACGCGCCGCATGGTTGCCGACCGTGCTGGCGTTCGCCACGCACGGCTGCGTCGGAGCTGACCGCTCAGTAAGGTGACTGCGGCGCTGTCGGCGCCGCACTGAACTCGGGGGAAGGCGGGCGCATGCCACCACTGTCTCGGCTGGCGCGTCTACAGATCGCGGCCGTGGTCATCATCGGGCTGTTCGCTACCGCCTATGCCGGTGTCCGGTACGTCCACGTGGAGCGGGTCGTGGGTATCGGCATCTATACGGTGACCGCGTCGATGCCGTCTTCGGGTGGCATTTTCACGAATGCGGAGGTGACGTATCGGGGTGTGCCGGTGGGTCGGGTCGGGCAGTTGTCGTTGACCGATGACGGTGTGGATGTGGCGTTGGAGTTGGATTCGGGTGGTCCGGAA